>JBFGLD010000084.1:0-10654 GCA_041576335.1 Anaerolineae bacterium
CTTGGCGGGCAGTAGGTTGCGCGGTGAGTCTTCTACCATAATACACTGTTTTCCGGACACGCCGAGTAAGGACAAAGCTCGCTGGTACGCGACCGGGTCCGGCTTACTTTTGTAGTTGATTGCCCGTATGTCAATAATACGTTCAAAGTGGTGCCGTACCCCTAATGCATCCAAAACCCGTTCGCTGTGCGGCACGTCGGCATTGGTAAAAATAATCTTGCGCAGCCGGATGGTTTGCAGCATACTTTCTAAAGGTGGGCTTGGCCTTAAATAGTCGGCCAGCCTAACGTCGTGCACAAAATCCAGAAACTCTCGGGGATTGATATTGTGCTCTTCCATCAAGCCGCGTAAGGCTGTCCCGTAGCGCTGATAGTATTGAAACCTTTGGGTCATGACGTCATCGGGTGGGATCTTGACCCGTTGAACCATGAAAAGCATGATGCGCTCAACAATCGCATCCATCACCCCCGCTGCTCGCGGATACAGCGTGTCATCGAGATCGAATAAGATTACTTCATATTGAGTGATATTGTGACTTTTCAAAAAAAACACCTATAATAGACAAGGTTTTGGCAGCAACCGTCATTACGGGAGGTCCTTGCAATGAAGCGATCCAGGGAACGTTCCACATCTTGGGTTCTACGTTTGGGGAGCGTGGAACGTGGCAAGTAGAGGTATTTAGCTTGCTTCCGGCACTTTTCAAGGAAGCTCAAAAAAAGACGTAATTCCGGCAATCGTGCTGGCGTTGGTAAAAACCGGGTTGCTGGAAAAAGTACTCTCGTTTAAATAACGCGTTTATGCGGTTGTGCATAACAATAGTAACATAACTCGGTAACCGTGTCTAATGCACTCGGCCATTTGAACCTGCCCGAAATTTTAGTACAGATTGGCGGGCGCGGGCCGGCATTTCCCCTTGCATGTCCAAATTACCAAAAAGTTTTGGACTCCAGCCGGCATGTTGGCCCGGAATAGGTGAGAAGGAGCGCAATTTTGATCGTAAAACAATTACCCGTTGGTCCAATTCAAACGAATTGCTACATTGTTGGCTGCGAAGAAACAAAAGAGGGCGTTGTTATTGATCCCGGCGATGAGGCCGGGCGTATTTTAGGCGAGGTTGAGAAAGACGGCCTAGAAATTAAATATATTTTGAACACCCACGCTCATTTTGACCACGTTATGGCAAATCGTGCCCTGGTCGAAGCTACCGGCGCGCCTTTGGCTTTGCATCCGTTCGAGTTGCCGTTGCTGCGACAAAATGGCGGAGCAATGGTCTTTGGCATTCAGGTTCCACCAAGCCCCGAGCCCGACATCAAATTGGCCGAGGGGGATCGCATCAGTTTTGGGCAGTATACTTTCGACGTGCTATTTACGCCGGGCCACACCCCGGGTCATGTTAGCTTTTATGAGGCCGAAGTGGGAATAATTTTTGACGGCGATGTGCTTTTTGCCGGCGGCATCGGCCGAACCGACCTGCCCGGCGGCGACTATGAAACTTTAATCAACAGTATCAACCAAAAATTAATGATCCTACCCGATGAGACAACGGTCTGCTCGGGGCACGGGCCGGTAACCACGATTGGCCGGGAGCGGGCAGATAACCCGTGGTTGTAGCGTCGTTTCATTTTTCTTGGTTAATTTACTCGCGCCCAATGTCTGCTGACTATGACTTGACCGGCTGGACTTAATATAAATTTGATGAACCGGTTTGTTTCAGGTTTAACCCGTTGGGGGGTTAGGATTGCCAGGTCTCGGGTTAGAAGATAACTGTTTGTGGTGATGCTTTGCAGGCTAGGCGTCACGCCTTCAACCATTACCGCATAAACACCGTCAGAAATAAAACTGTGCGAGACATAGCCCATAGCGTTAGGGTTTTTAGCCACAAAGTCGACCACAGCCTGGCTGTTAGGCAGCACAATTGCTGTTGGGGTGACCTGGAGATCTCCCATGACGATTGCTTCGAAAGCGGCTCGAGTGCCCGAGCCATCTTCCCGGCTCACGACCTGGATCGGCATAAACGGCCCGTCGAGCTCGCGCCAGTTGAGCAGACGTCCACTGAAAATGTCCCGCAACTCTTGGGCGGAAATGCCAATTAGGGGTGTTTGGGCGTTTCGAATGATGGCGACCCCATCACGAGCTATGGGAGTCAAGGTAACGTTTTCTGATAGATTATCGGGTGGCCATGAGACCAGGCCTAAATCAATCTGTCCGGCCTCGGCCAGGGTCTGGCCCAAGGCCGAGCCCCCACGTTGAATATCAATTGTAACGTGCGGTCGCGTGCTGCTGTAAGCCAGGGATAACTCGGTTAAGAGCGGCTCCATGCTTGTCGAACCTCCGGCTTTTAGAAAGATAGGCGCAGGTGGGGTGACCGTGGCGCCGCAGGCGGTTAGGAACAGCAGAAGTAGTAGGACATTGAGCAAGCGTGGCCCGGTAACGGCGTAAGAAGGCGAGGTTGTGACAGAGTACAGATGACAAGATGACTTCGTTCCGACACGCCTACGCTGCTGCACCAGATCCTCCCGCTCAACCTAGCCGCGTGTAAGGCCGACGACAAGGCTGAGAATGCTAACAAGGACACAATAGCCGGCAAAAGCGTAAAGAGAGTGACGCTGGAGATAGTGAAGCAGCCAGCGAATACAAATGTAGCCCGAAATTGCTGCCGCAATAAAGCCAACGGTGATAGCCGGTAGTTGCGTGAAAAGCGTGCCGGTTTCGAATAAGTCATTCAAGGCGACTACACCTGCCCCGAGCAGTGCCGGGATCGATATTAAGAAGCTAAAGCGAGCGGCTGCGGTACGATTAAACCCCTGCAGCACGGCTCCGCCTATGGTTGAACCTGAGCGGCTAATTCCCGGTAGAATTGCTGCGGCCTGCCAAAAACCGACTACAATCGAATCGATCCAGGTTAGTTCGTCAAGTAGCCGCAGGCGAGAGCCGTATCGCTCGGCGACGATCAATAATACCGCCGTTAGTATGAGCAGGCCACCGGCTAATGACGGTGAGGCGAAAGCGGCTTCGAAGTAATCTTTGAGCAGCAATCCCAACACTGCTGCCGGGATAGTGGCCACCACGACGAACCAGCCCAATTTAGCCTCAAACGTGGCGAGCGGTTTACCCTGTAAAAGTCCGCGGATCACCGCTTTTATGATGGCCCAAATATCGTCCCAAAAAAAGACGAATACCCCGACCAGCGTGCCCCACTGCACCAAGACCTCAAATTCAAACGAGGCATCCGGCCACCCGAGAAACCAAGGAACCAGTACCAAATGGGCCGAGCTGGAAACGGGAATATACTCTGTAGCTCCCTGAACGAGGCCTAAGATGAATGCTTGAAGTAAGTCCATCGACTAAAGATTCTCCAATACAGTTTGTAAGAGGCTATTTGATACGGCCCTGCCGTTTTTTCCCCCGTTTTTCTTCCGGCACCGGTTCGTAGGCGGCTAGAAAACGTCTCTTATAATCAACAAAAGCCCCCTCAACAATCGATTGGCGGATGCGGCGCATTATTTCTAACATAAAATGCAAATTGTGCAGCGTCGTTAGGCGTAGTGCCAGAGTCTCTTTGGCCACGATCAGGTGACGCAGATAGGCCAAGCTAAAGGTACGGCACGTGTAGCATTGACAATCTACTTCGATAGGGTTTTTGTCGTCGGCAAAGCGGGCATTACGTAAATTGACACGGCCCTGGTGGGTGAAAACGGCCCCATTTCGGGCGATGCGGGTAGGCAAAACGCAATCGAACTGATCTACACCCCGAGCTACGCATTCAAACAAATCTTCGGGACTACCAACCCCCATCAGATAGCGCGGTTTGCGGCCGGGCAGAATTGGGTGCAAGACGTCCAGCATGGCGTGCATGTGTGCCTTGCTTTCGCCCACGCTTAAACCGCCGATGCCATATCCCGGGAAATCGAGTGAAGTCAGAAATTCAGCACTGTAGGTACGTAAATCGGCAAAGACTCCGCCTTGCACAATACCGTATAAGGCTTGGTCGGAGCGAGTTTGGGCCTCGCGACAGCGCTCGGCCCAGCGATGGGTGCGCTCGAGAGCAATTTGATTGTATTCGTAGTCGTGCGGCGGGGGACATTCGTCGAAGGCCATTATGATATCGGCCCCCAGCTTTTCCTGGATGGCGATGACCCGCTCCGGGGTAAAACGGTGCATCGAACCGTCCAGGTGGGAACGAAAAGTTACGCCATCCTCGTCAATCTCGCGTAACCTTGCCAGGCTGAAAACTTGAAAACCCCCGGAATCGGTCAATATAGGTCGAGGCCATTGCATAAAGTAGTGCAGTCCGCCAAAGCCGGCAATCAAGTCGGTTCCTGGGCGTAGATACAGGTGGTAGGTATTACTCAAGACCAGCCTGGCATCGAGTTCGATTAAATCAGCAGGGGTTAGGGTCTTGACGGTAGCCTGTGTACCCACCGGAGCAAAGGCCGGGGTGGGGATGTCACCGTGAGGGACGTGGATGACTCCAGCGCGGGCGTTGCTATGTTTGTCTTCAACCAGTAGTTCAAAAGCAAAAGTCATTGATGTCCAATACCATCAAATTTGTAGTTTTGCAAACCGCAATATTATAGCACAACCCCATGCCATAAAAAAGCCCTTGCTGTTTTTCGATGCGTCCAAAATCCTAGACAAGTCAGGTGACTGTCACTTCCAAGCGGTACCGTGACGGGCATTTAGCTGACCGGCAGCTACCCCTCCCTGTTGCGTGCCGTCAGAACTTTCCCGATTCCTAAAGCCGATGAATGGATAGAGACTTTGTTAACGGAGCGAAGTATTCAGCGCCGCTTAGAAAGCTTATGGAACGGGCTGCCTCAAGAGGAACAGCTCGTGCTCTCGGAGGTCCAAAAATTGCAGGGCCGCTTGGGGAGAAATAGCAGGGGTGAAAAAACGGATAGGCTGCGGGCACTCGACAAGAATTTTCAAGGATTGGCCCAGCAACATGGCGAGGATTTGCGACGCCTGAAGGCGAAGGGATTTTGTCAGCGGAGCGGGACCGGCTGGTACCTCGGCGGCGATTTACTGGCCACCTACGTAGCCAATGTCGAGGGGCGGGGCAGCGGCAGGATCTGGCTAGACGACGAAACCGGCTTGCTGTACTTTGGAAAAACCCCTTGAAAGATCTGGCTCCTTTGGAAAGAGAAGTCTTACGATTTCTGGCAAAAAAGCCAAAGATTCGCCATGCGAAAACAGATTTGATCATCAATACCTGGCCCGATGAGCTGCGCCGCCAGGGCGTGACCGATCAAAGTCCTTACCAGGTGATCCTGGATCTACGCAAAAAGATCGAACCAACTGGACCAAGCCACCTATCTGGTCACCTGGCACGGTAAGCCGGAAGGTGGCTACCAGTTTTTCCCTGAGGGTCGATCCGGCTGACATAGGCAAAGATCAATGTAGGCGCCGAACATTTCGGTCATTTTAGCCGCCGTCGCTTGAGACGGGCATAGATCCCCATTACCAATAAACTTACAAATAACGGCACAACCCCAGTTATTAATCTGCCAGTTTGTGCCGTCTCGGCCCAGCCGGTTTCCGGTAAGCGGGTGACCGGCAGGGGCAGATCGATGGGCGCGTCCGGCACAGGCAGACCTAGCGGAACGTCTTCCCGGGGCGGTTCTGCCGGCAGCGAATCCGGTCTTTTTGGATCAGGCTCCCCAGGATTACGCGGTGCTACCGGTGGTAGTATATCTACGGCGGCCTCGTCGCTATCGTCACCACCATTCGTGCTGCTGAGCACAGCCACATTAAAAATTGTGAGAGGCGCTGGATTGGCCAAATTATTGACCCGAGTTTTCAATGTGAGGGTTATTGCCTCGTTCATGCCGAGCACAGGAATGTTTATGGTAACGGTTGAAGCAACGGTCTGCGTCACGCCCGAAGGATGTCCGACCGTCGAGATCGCCTTGGTTGTAACGACGGTGAGGTTGACAATCCCCGACGGTTTCGAGGACACGTTATGAGAGACGAGGTCAAGTTCCAATGGGAGCGGATCCGTTACGACCACGTTAGTGGCGCCGGTATTGGCGGGTGGCGCCGGATTGGAAACGGTAATGAAGAACTCAACGATGTCGCCCGGACGAGCCACGGGCGTGTTGGCTTTCTTCATTAAGCGTGGGTTTGCGATCACGAGAATAGGAGTCGTCTCGCTGGCGATATTGTCGTCAGCCGGATCGGGTCCACTGATGCCATCGTCGCCAATCAAGGCCGTGTTGGTTAGCGAAGTTACACCTGCCGGCAAGAGCCCTACTGTCGTTACCGCAAAATTCACTGTGCCGGTGGTATTACTTAGCACCAAACCAAGGTTGGTGGTGCAGATTGTCCCTGCCATACTTCCGTCAGGGCAGCTCCAGATTGCCGGAGCGCTCGCTGCAGCGCTATAGATTGTATTAGCCGGTACCGTTTCGGTGATGACCACACCCGTGGCAGCGGATGGACCCGAGTTAGTGTATGAGAGGGTATAGCTTACGACGCTGTCCGGCACGGTTGTGACTCCCCCATCCGTCTTGCTAATCGCGAGGTTGCGCGCTAAGATATTTAAGCTTGTACTTTTGGGCCGGCTCGGAACATAGGTCCACAGGTCTAAGCCTTTTTTGTCGCCGAACCCGTTATCGGATCCGTCGCCAAACCGACGTTGGTTGGTCGTCGTATCAAACCCGGTTAGAGGGTCGCTGCGATCCGGCGATGGAGGACCATTACCCGGCAGCACTACGCCCGGCGTGCCGACATTTGTGCCGCTGGCGGTGGTGTAACCCCGGTCATCATAAAAAGCGATACTGCAGTTGGGCGAATTGCCGTTGAAAAAGGGACAGACTCCGCCAGGCGGGTTGAGTAGGGTAAACTGTGGCCCGCCGTCAAGGCTGTTTTCCACGTCAAGCAAAGACAGGTGATATTCACCCGCTCGCACGGTGATGCTAACCGGATAGGTTCCGACCGTAAAGGGATTTCCGGCATTATCTAATCCATCCCAGATAATGTTCTGCGTTCCCGTCGAACCGAGGCTGCGCAGAACCCGGTTAAGCGGATTGGTCGGATCAAAATTGATCCCATTTCGGCTGATGATCAGTTCGAAGGTCCCGGTTATGTTGCTGATATAGGTAAATGTCCCCCCGGCGCCGATGGTGGAATTATTGCCTCCTAAATTGCCGTTAAAGACGATTGAGCCGACTACGGGCTCTGGAGGCGTCAAGGGAATACCGTTGGCCAGAATTGCACCGGAGCTGGGTTGGTCGAAGAAAAGGCGATGCGTTGGCGGGGCCAGACTAACCCCGCCTTGGGGCGTGTTTAGCTGATCTCGCTCCTGAATTGTCCCCGACGGACTGGCGACCACATCACGGTATAGGGGGCTGCCATCGCTATCGAGAAAACCGAGACTATTGCCGTAAACGATAAAGGCGTTGGGATCGAGCCCGCGTAAATGGGTACGGTAGATATACCCATCCGTCGTAAGTACATAGAAGGTGGAACTCATGGGGCGGGGGTTGGCACCCGTAAATAGGGTCAAGTAATTGGCAAACAGCCGCCCGGTCGTATCGGCTGTTGCCGTGAGAGCGCTCCGGACCGTCACGTCCCAGCTGGCCACCGTTGTACTTTGGCCGGCATTAAAGTTATTTGGGCTTGTCAATTCAATATCGCCGGTCGGATCTGTCTGACTGTCGGAGTTATCGCCGGCAGGCCCAAAGAAGACCAGACTGTAAACGCCGGCGGAGGGCGCAGGATAGAAACAGGGCACATACCCATTCGGAATGTCTAGGCCCGGGGCAGCGGAAATGGGATCGGTGATCGTATCGGGGCCGGCCAGCTCTTGAGCGCGGTTGGTAATGCGTCCTTGATTTAGATTGCTCGTCAAAGCCCGCTGCTGCTCACAGCTAAAATCTGGGATCGCGGGTATCGTCTCGTCGCCGATACGCCCGGTCACCGTACCTGGGTTGTAGATTCGAATATCACCATTGCCAATTCCAACGGCACTCGAACCTAATAAAATAAACTCGCCTGCTTCAGCATAAACTTTGAGTAAAGTCTGACGCCGTATAAAATTATTGCCGTAAAAACTGTTTCGCCATTCGAGGTTGGCTCTAAAACCTGTAACAGTGGCCGGATACAGGTTGCGACTACCTTCAGCCTGGACAACAAGCCAGACAAATGAACTTGAGACGCCCAAAAAGAAAATCAGGCTAAGTAATAGGCTGATCCAGCGCTGGGCGTACTGTCGTGAACCGTATTTTGACCACAACTTTTCTGCTAATTTTGACAACACAGTTAGAATTACCAAGGTTTCTTCTGAACGGTCTTTGCGTTAGGCATTTGCCCTTGTAGGGGCGTGCGGCAAGCGCCCTACCATGTAATATCGAAACAAGCACATGGCATTCGCCCTTAGGGTTAAGGGCATCAGCAAATGTATAATTTGGTGAAAGAGCGATTTAACGGAGCAATGAATTTTTTGATTTCAATTAGGGTTTGGTCTGGCATCGAGGAATGCCATTCGTATGTGGCCTTAGCCGGTGTTCTAGTGATCTTTTGCTGAACTGGTGCATCCGGTTACAACCTAAAGCTGAGACAGCCAGGGTTAAATGGCGCGGAATAGCAGTTTTCTTTTGGCAATTTAAGAGCAGCGTCGCAATTCCAAACGAGATGTCGATGCGCCTAGAATTTTCAAATTTTACCACACTTAAGGCTGACGTCCTAAATTGATGGCGCATATAGTGAGGCCAATTGAGGCTCTGGCTGGCTCAAAGCAACGCTCTTAATAAATGACGGAAAAATTAGCAATTTGGCGTAATCCATTTGGCGGAGGCATGAAGGTCCAAAGTAAGCAATTATTACAACGGTTACAGAGCCGGCAAAGAGGAGGAAATTTGTTAGACTACTGCCGGTGGCACTGTGCTGGATACATTGGATAGACCTCTGCTCAGTTTTAGCGCTGCCTATCAGCATGTATTAGAATGAATACGGATGTGAAGTGGTGGGAACGTTAACTTAAGTTGTTGAAGCTAAAGCATACGTTCGACCTCGCGCCTGGAAATCCATCTTCCTGTATGAGCTCAGTCTATTTGATTTTGGTTTGTGCTTTTGTGTGTTTTTGCAACCAGCCCGTATAATAAGAAGATGAGTTGTGACGATGTCTCGGTCTAGCTCGTCATATTCCAATTCGTGGCGCCGTAACGGAGGCGTGATGACGACAGATTTGCCTGCGTTTATTGGCAATTACAAAATCCTAAAAAAACTTGGCGCAGGTGGCTTTGCAACGGTTTATCTTGCTCAGGTCGCCGATAGTGGTGAAGCAAAACTCGTGGCGTTGAAAGCGCTGAGCGCTTCTGAAAGTTACGCCCGGTTTCTACGAGAGATAGAGACGGTGGCTAATTTGGACCACCCCAATATCATTCGGATTTTTGACACTGGTGAGGCTGAGAAGGTTATTTTTACCTCAGAGAATGACTCTGAGGACAGTGGGAAGCAGTCCGATACGGGACAACTGCGCGAGCGATTGACCGGTATGTGGAACAACTTCACGCGTCGGGTTGTGAGGCAAGAGTCGGAGGCGGGCGGTGTCGTGACGTTCTCCGAACAGTTAGACGTACTTGTACCTTACTTCACGATGGAGTACATCGCCGGGGGCACCTTACGGACCGTGCTGGAAACTGAGCCGGTCGTACCCCGAAGTAAGGCTATGAACCTTATCAGGCAGATTGGCGCGGCCCTAACCTATGCCCACGAGCAAGGTGTAATTCATCGAGACGTGAACCCCAATAATATATTGCTGGACATAACCCAAACGCCGACGCGACCGGTGTTAACCGATTTCGGCTTGGTAAAGGCGCTCTCAACCGGAGATAATTTGACCATGACGGTTGGGCTTATTGGCACCTTTCACTATTATGCTCCGGAACAATGGACCAGAGCGACGTTGACCCCGGCCACCGACCTTTACGCGTTGGCTATAACTGTTTTTGAAATGTTGGCTGGCCAGCGCCCGTATGCGGGTGATATTTTTGGCCTACGAGACAAACACCTCAACGAAGCCCTGCCTCCGTTATCATCGGTTAATGCCGATACCGGCCCGTTTTTTGATGATGTTTTGATCAGGGCTACGGCCAAAGATCCACTGGATCGTTACGAAAGCGTGGCTGAGTTTATCAAAGCACTGGAGGCAGCCAATTTAGAGGCGGATCGCGATGATAAATATAGGGCCATCCAAGCGCTAATCAAGCGTGAAGATTTTGACCAAGCTCTTAAACGCCTGGACCGGGATTTTATTCAGATGGGGCAGTATCGCTATCGCGATATTGCCAGACTGCTATGGGGCGTGATCTACGCCCAAGAGCACGAGGGCATCTTGCCACCTGAATGGAATGGAAGCCCGGGCAATCGAACTACACCGTTTGGCCCAACGGAAATAATGAGTGACCGGCCGGAATTTGCTCCGGGACAAACCTCTGAAAAGTGGCATTCCGTTAACAAATATGTCATTCCACTGGCTTTAGCCTTAACCATGTTGATCGGCAGCTCCATTGCCTCCCAAATTCCAGCCTGGCTTAAAACACCTACTGTTCAGATTACCGGCTTAGTGCTGTTGGTGGGGTATCTTGCCTACTACACCTGGGTTTACTATATTGAACCATTTCGCAAAGTAGATTAGCCAATGGTTAACCGA
>JBFGLD010000085.1:0-10650 GCA_041576335.1 Anaerolineae bacterium
CACCACGCCGACGACATCTTCGCCCAGAGTGAACGGCACGTGCGGGGTCCCGGGGAGCAAACGTGAGCGTCGGAACATAAGATCATAGGCGGAGACTCCGGCAGCCAGGACCTTCACCCGAACCTCGCCGGCCCGGGGTTCGGGGAGAGCTTCTTCTACCACTTGCAACACGTCCGGCTCGCCGTGCTGCGTCACGACGACGCGATGATGTTTAATACCAGGTGAACTGGCCTCATTTTGGACAATCGCTTTCATAACTATTCCTCCTAATTTGCCAGGTTTTGTTGTTATGCTCCACAGTGATGACCACATCTCCCTTTTGGGTCATATGTCTACCAAAAGATTATCGTCCGCACTTCTGCAGACGCCGCGTAGAAGGCTTGCCTGAAGCCAGTTCACAAAGGGGGAAAATGGACCGTCGGCTCAACCAGCCTCTCTTCTCACTGACTTGGTTGCACGCCCCAGGTTGGACTATTACCCACTTCAGGTGTAAGCCACGATCACGGCGTTCACTAGCAAGTGCATTGTAGGTGTGAATATGGATGCATTTTTTGTTATCCGCTGTATAACTTACAGTTTTTCAGCCTCAACAATACAGTAAAACGGTTCGATATCCAGTTTTTCACCGAATTGAATATATTCTGTCATTTTTAATCCACATTCTTTTAAGAATGATTCAACTGCGGCTTTGGGATCATCTGACATATCTATACCAAATTTCGCAGACTCTCCCATTTTTTCTATTATGCTCAAAAAATTTTTAGCTGCTTTTGAATATTCACCTGAACTAAATACTTTGGAATAAAAGTCTTGAGCGATGATACTTCCGTCTACACATAAATCAGCCATTTCCCTAAGATTTTCTTTGACAATATCAGCTTCTAAATACAAAGAAACACTTTGCCAAAGGAACAAAGTCTTTTTTGTTTTGTCAAAACCAGCTTCTAATAGATTATCAACCCAGGATTCGGTTGCATAATCAACTGGGATATAGGTGATCCAATCGTGCTCAATTCCTGCTTTTTTCAATGTTGCAACTTTAACCTTGAGTGTATTAACCTGGTCGAGTTCAAAAACCTTCACTTTTTTTTCTTTTGTAAAGCGCAAAGCGATTAGATCAAAGCCGGCTCCGGGAAGGACAATCTGCTCCATTTCATCAACATATTTTTCCATTACCTTGTCAAACATTAGCACCCTGATACCAGCAGTGGAATCTGCGGTCTCTTCTCCCGGTTCAACAAGTTTTCCAAGCCTAGTAGTGAAACCAAATAACCGTTGGGAAATGATAAGTGGTCCCATAATTGACCACATGCCAAAATGGGATTCACATGGAAAATTTTTTGTAAATGCGACAGAAATGGGATCCGGCCTGGTATTAAAATAATGCATAAGCCACCTATATTGAAGGGCTTTAATTGCCGAGAAGGAGACACCCAGTTTCTTGCTTTTTCCCATTTCCTTGTAAATTGCTATTATTAGTCCAATAATAGCAAAAGGAATGAAGATTATTTGAATCAGTGTATAAAGGATGATTTGAAAAAGCTTAATTAAGAAACGTACTATTCCGGGAAGCTGTTTTTTTGTATTTTTATCTGTCATAAGATCCTCCTACATTTGCGCCTAACAGGGGCGTAACCGGCTCGCCGACTCTTGCAATCCGACTTACTTTGATTATAGCCAATCTTTGCCCAAAACGCGCCGCTTTCCCGCGCCGAAGGCGAGTCCGGTTAACGCGGGGTTGGGCGCATTATTTTTCCGTGGCATCGACCAGAATATAATCTCACATCATCAGAGGCCACTTAGTAAATCCCTGGAAACAACCGATAGCGCACGCGCCGCGTATATTCCTGATACCCTGGCAACTCTTCCTGTAATGTTCGGTCTTCCAGCGCGGTTCTGATCACCGCGATGACTAGCGCCACAGCCGCCGGAATGAGTGTCCACACCGAGCCTAAGGCCAACACAATGCCCAACAGTGGCAGAATATTTCCGGCATAGCCCGGATGCCGCACGATTCGATATGGGCCGCTGTCACACACCACATGCCCTCTATCCGCTTGAATACGCACAACGCTGGAGAAGAAGCGGTTCTCTACAAATGCCCACACAGCGAAAGAGTATCCGAGCGCGATTAAGATGATACCGAACATGATAAGCCATAGCGGGAATACGGGTGACCAGCCAAAGCGGTGGTCCAGCCCTGCTACAATGACCAGTGGGAAACCTACACTCAGCGCCATCAGCGGGGCAAGCACTTTGTCCCAAGCCTTCGCGCTTTGCATCTTCTCCATATTTTGTCGTTCGGCCGTTAACCCCGGATGCCGCCGTTCCGCCCAAATGCGCCCTCCTATGCCGGCGGCAACGATCAGCAGGGAATAGACCCACGCCTGCCACCAACCGAAATCCCCTCCGCATACCAATAGAACCAATGGTATGAAGAGATAAAACACAATCAAACTGATCCACTGACGAGAGAACTTTGTTTGAACCGTCTTTTGATCAACTATCTTCGACATCATACCATCCTCCGAATCACGCGAGATACAGTCCGCGATTCCATCTCACTACTTTTTGAATTCGCCGTAAACAATTCCACCCTTACCAACCACTAAACTCTATCCTTCATTTATGCGTCCAACTTTCTCATGTCTTTCTCCAAATGGCTCATAATCAAGCCCACGATTGCAGTATAGCAGCAAGATGGTATGAGTGTCATACCCCGAACGTGGTAATCAGGGGGGTGATTTCAGCGTACTGGTTAATCGCATTTGAAAGGTAGTCCATTGCTGCCTTCCTAATCTCTTCCGCCGTTTGTGGGTTGACGATCGCTTTGTTGTAGCTCATTAGAAACGTAACTTTATCACCTGTTGTAATGACACCTATGGTCTTCTCATTGACATCAGAGTAAACGAAGGGGCCATAGACAGACTCAAGCTGGTATTGATCATAGCTGGTCGGAATGTTCATCCGGCCCACATTGGTGATGGAGTAACCATAACTTGTTCCCTGCCAATTCATTTGTTGCACCAGTTTATCCGACAATCTACTTTTGATTAGGCCATATTTGCTGAAATACAATGAATCAAGCAGCGTGGGCGTCAGCAATTCAGCCGATAGTGACCGGAAAATATTCGTCTTGGCCAGACTGCCTCCTATTTTCTCGTGAAAGCCTCGGGCAGAGTCCCAAAAAGTTCGACGCGGATCGTATGCAAGGCGGGCCGTTAACGAGGACGCGTAAAAGCCGAACGCTTCCCCGACGGGCACGGTTAGTTTATCTCTGGTACTTACGGCCAGGCCGGCACTGGCCCGATAAGGCTCCGCGTCGCCCTGAACCTCATACTGGGCCGCCTGGAATGCTGTCCAGAGGGCGGTGTTTACGGTGACGTTTTCCGTCCTGCAGCGTGTAACCAGGGCCTTCGTCTCTACTACAGAAGACTCCCAAGCCAGCACGCCCGCGTCCCGGTTCTTCTCCCAGAATACCTGGTGGAGTCTTTTCAGATCATTGCTGTTGAATCTTATGTTTTGTCTGGTCCACAGCTTGTTAAACAATCCTATAACTCCCCTGGCGATAAAATTAGCCGGTGGCGGAGACGGAACCGTATCCCTGGTTATCGCCGCGGGCTCTGGCAGAATCTCCACCTCCCGGTCAGGGTCTGCCAACTGCTGCAGAATATCCCTGACGAGGTAAGTCAGCGACATACCATCGCAAATGGCATGGTGAGCGCAGATAACGAGGTCGGACTTTTCAGGAGAATGAAGCAATGAAAAACGGACGAGAGGTCCAGTCTCAATCGGAAAAGATGTCTTACATTCCTCTACCACCGTTTGAAGCCACTGGTCTTCGGCCTGGCGCGGGATCGTATTTATGATGAATTCAGGCACGCCTTCCGTGACATACCAGGCGACATCATCTTTATCTATGACAACTCGCACGGCCAGAAGCGCATGTCGTTTCCTTAAGCTATCAAGTACCGATGCAAGCCGCTCAACATCAACAGCTCCCTTGATTTTCGCCACCATCACCACATTAAGGGGCATCATCAGCAGCACACGTTCTGGGCCTCCCATTCTACGTTTAAACTCAGAACTGTAATGTGTGGTCATGTTAAACTCCTTACTAAAATATTGGTCTTACCTCTTGCCGATCTCGTTCCAATTGACCGACATCAGGGGCAACCCCAGGAAATAGAGCCGGCGCAGCAGACTTTGTAAAGCAGACTGGTCAGCAACGGCGCTGGTCAAGGTGGTGGTTGGAGGACCATCATCTCCATTTTCTACCGTAATCGTCATGCCGCCGGCCCACTCCGACCAACTCTCGCCGAGGTGTCCCGGCACTTTGATTTGGTAGGTTGCCGGTTGATCTAGCGTAAGCTTCTGTTTGACTTCTTTCATCATTATTTACCTCTAACATCTGTAGCATGACCGCAAGGCGGTATTAGTGTCATACCCCGAACGTGGTATTCAGGGGGTTATTTGTGGACTTGGAGTATTAAGGTATGTGCCGGCGGGCAACAAAAAAGCGGGCCGCTAATCCGCTAGATTTTCTGTCTTTAGGTGCTGTCAAGGTCGGTTTCAGGCATCTGAACGATTAGGTGGAGGGCAGGATACCCAAAACTCTGGCCTGGACAACCGCTTGCGTCCGGTTGTTGACACCGAGTTTGCCGTAGATATTGCGGGTGTGGGCCTTGACTGTATTCAGCGAGAGGAAAAGTCTGGACGCGATCTCTGGATTGGTTAGTGCATCGAAAATGATTGAACATTCATGATTAAGATGCCTAACAGGGCAAAACCCCGCAGGACATCGACAGCCACAATTCGCTGAGCGGGTGCGACCGGTGCGGCTGGTCCAATGTGAATCAGACATATTCGGCCTCCATATCCGTTGCTACTGAACTGATATTTGTCGAGTGTATTGCTTTGCTAATCTCTGCGTACCCCTCGCCGACCTGGTAGAGTTCAATTGGAGGCATATCTTGGGTAGAAACTATAGAAATCCGCACAGTCGGTTGACGTTTATACCCCGCTTTACACAGTGATAATAACTTTGCCTCGGGCGTGTCCTTCTTCAAGATACCGGATGGCTTCAGCAACCTCACGTAACGGGTAACATCTATCTATCACAGGGACGACTTGGCCAGCTTCAAGAAGCTCTTTCAAAAATTCCAAGTCGCTTTGGGTTGCTTCTGCAACATCCGAGTTGCGCATTGTCTGACCGCCGGACCCTGAGTGGAGCATCAATTTCAACATCAAAGCCGGAGAATATGCGTTTAAGAGATACGTTCCATTGGAGCCCAATATTCGTTTAATGTCTGAAACCGAACGATTTCCCACATTATCTAAAATCAGATCATAAAGTTGCCCATTTTGGGTGAAATCTTCACTTGTGTAATCAATGACCTGATCTGCCCCAATCGAGCGCACCATGTCCACATTCCGTGAGCTGCACACACCGGTCACTTCAGCCCCGAAAGACTTGGCAATCTGCACGGCAAACGTGCCCACACCACCAGATGCGCCATTGATCAAGACTTTTTGCCCTAACTGGATCTGCCCTTGATCGCGAAGACACTGCAGGGCGGTGAGCCCCGCAACGGGGACGGCCGCTGCTGCCTCAAACGATAAGTTTGCCGGTTTCAGTACTAATTTATCTTCAGTAACACACACATATTCGGCAAAGCCGCCCTTGGATATGCCCCCGTAAACCTCATCACCTGCCTGAAACTGCTTAACGTTTGTGCCAACCGCTTCAACCTGCCCCGCGATGTCTGCTCCGAGGATATTGCTTTTTGGTTTTAGAAGCCCGGAGATGAAGCGCATAAAGAACGGCGCGCCTCTCATGTAATGCCAGTCCAATGGATTTGCGGCTGCCGCATGGATTTTTATCAGTACTTCATCGTCCTTGGGAGTAGGTTTTGCTACCTCTTTGAGTTGAAGAGCATCCGGCGGTCCGTATTTTGTGTATACAATCGCTTTCATAAGTGTTCCTCCCCAATCAGTCAGGTTTTGTTGTTATGCTCTATCGTGATGACGACGTTTCCCTTTTTGTGCCCTTGTTCGACATACCGGAAAGCTTCGGCAATCTGTTCCAGCGGATAGCACTTGTCTATGACCGGCTTTAGCTTGCCCGCTTCAATAAGTTCTTTGAAGAAAATTACATCTTCAACTCTTTCGGCCGCCGGCCCGCCCTTGACCTTCTTGCCGCCTGTCATTGAACTCCATAGCATTTGAACAATCTCCGGCAGGTCCAATAAAACCGGGAGAAAAATACCCTTTGGCTTCAGTAAGCTTTTGCAGCGTGAAAACGAGGTCTTGCCGACCGCATCAAAAATAAGGTCATAGGTCTCACCGCTTTGGGTAAAATCCTCTTGAGTGTAATCAATGACCTTGTCGGCTCCCAGAGATTTCACCATTTCCAAATTCGTGGTACTGCATACCCCGGTTACGTTGGCCCCAAAGTATTTGGCAAGCTGAACCGCATTAGTACCGATAGCGCCGGAAGCGCCATAGATAAACACTTTTTGTCCGGCCTGGATGTTGCCCAGGTCCCTCAGATAAAATAACGCGGTATGCGCCCCCAGAAAAACGGCGGCGGCTTCCTCCCAGGTCATATTGTCCGGTTTTAGCGCCAGCACCCCGTCTTCGGACACGCATGTGTACTCGGCATGGGCGCCAAGATTGGTACCACCGGGTGTTCCAAAAACCGGGTCGCCTGCTTTAAATCGTTTTACATCTTTGCCGGCAGCTTCAATTTCTCCGGCCAGATCAACGCCTAGTATACTTATTCTTGGTTTGAAGACACCAAACATGAGTCGCGCGGGGAGTTGGAACAGTTTTGGGACAAATGTGAAATTACGAACATTACAGTCCGAGGTTGTTACTGTTGTCGCATGTATTTTTATCAGAACTTCATTGTCCCTGGGAACAGGTTTTTCTACCTCTTTGAGTTGAAGTTCATCCGGTGGTCCGTATTTTGTGTGTAAAATCGCTTTCATCAGTGTTTCTCCTAATTTGTCAGATATTGTTGTTATGGGCCACAGTGATGACGACATGTCCCTTTTTGTGCCCTTCTTCAACATACCGGTGAGCCTCAGCAGCTTGTTCCAACGGATAGCGTCTATCAATGACCGATTTTATCTTGCCCACCTCAATCAGCTCTTTGAGGAAAATCAGATCCTCAGTTTTTTGGGGTGACAGCGCACATATCACTTTTTTCTTACTGAATATCGAGGTCCATAACATTTGAAAAAGTTGTTTCATCTTAAAGCTGGCTAAAAGATAGCGTCCGTTTTGCTTAAGCGAGCTTTTACACCGTGAAAACGAACTCTTGCCTAAGATGTCAAAAATAAGATCATAGGTTTCGCCGCTTTGGGTAAAATCCTCGTGAGTGTAATCAATGACCTTGTCCGCTCCCAGAGATTTCACAAATTCCAATCTTGGGGTACCGCATACTCCGGTGACTTCTGCCCCGTGGTACTTGGCAAGCTGTACCGCGTGTGAACCTATCGCACCAGAAGCGCCATTGATAAGGACTTTTTGCCCGTTCTGAATATTTTCTCTTCTAAGAATATACAAGGCTGTCATTCCCCCACTTGGAACGGTAGCGACTTCCTCGTAGGTCATATTGGCCGGTTTTATGGCCAGTACCCCGTCTTCAGGCATACATAGATACTCGACATAAGCGCCCATGCTTTGACCGCGATAGCCAAAAACCTGGTCGCCTGCTTTGAATCGCTTGACAGCCTGGCCGATTGTTTCAATTTCGCCGGCAAACTCACTCCCCAGTATTGTTATTTTTGGTCTGCTGATACCAAAGTAAATTTTTGCGAAGAGCCAGAAAAGGAAAGGCATGTGGAATTTTCGAGGGGAGATTTCCTTAAAATTCCGAGCCACAAGATCCCCGTAATTTACCGATGTCGCGTATACTCTTATCAGTATTTCATTGTCCTGGGGCGTAGGTTTTTCTACCTCTTTGAGCTGAAGAACTTCCGGTGGTCCGTATTCTGTGTATACAATCGCTTTCATAAGTATTCCTCCAAGATTACCTTGATCCGGTCATTTTCAGAATAGTCCACTACAATCTATCCTATAAGGTTGCAAAACCTAACATTTTTTTACTGGATGTCTCTCCATCGTAAATTCTTGTGGCGAGTAGCCGTAACTTTCCGCGCGAATATTCCCGCCGGTCCTATCCTACTCCTCGAGGCCATAGCTTTGCTCAAGTAGTTCCTTCAACCGCTGAATAAAGCGGGCCACGGGAGCCCCGTCAGTCACATCATGGTCAAACAGAACGGTCATACTCAGATATTCTCGGATTTTGATTTCCTCACCGACAACACCTGGTTTCCTGGCAATGTTGCCTAGGGCAAAAACCACGGGATGGATACCAATCGGAACTGCCCACCCATAGCCGCCGTCTTTGCCAACACTTCCCACAGATGTAACCACAACCGTCCCCATCGTTTTCTTGGCAAAGAAGGGGTCTTTCGTCAATCTCCGCCAAACAAGCAGGTATCTAACAAATCGCGGCAGCAAATTGAAGGCTCTGGTAAGACGTACATTTCGACCCGCCCCAAGCTGCACCTCCCCTGTTCCAAGCGACTCTGCTTGCGCAGTTCGTATTTCGTCGTGAATTTCTTTGACCGTCATCTCATTCGCTCTTCTGACCACGTAGGGCATCGGCAGTGTTTCCGAGGGGTTATCACTTTGGCCAACCGATCTTTCCACGACAACGGAGATGTCCACATCGTCAAAGAGCACGAGGCTTTTTCGTCCTTTTCGCATCGCCTGGATGTATTTATGCTCACTGACCGCTTGACCGATGCATTTCATTACCCAGCTGGTGAAGGAGAGTCCCTCGCCGGTCCTTGATTTGAACTCACGCATATACTCGCGAGCCTCGGTTACATCAACTTCGAATAAAAATGGGATATGGTGCTTTTTTATCCCCAGGTCCAGGGTATCAAGGGTTGGCTTGCGAAACTCAGGAAAATCTCGTTCTTTATAGGTTCCGATGTTATCCATAGCATTTCTCTTCAATCTCGTTTGACCTGCCTGACCGCGCGGCTTCGATCAGGTCGACGGCAGCGGCGACCCCATCTTCCTCGGCAATGGCCCGGGCAATCTTCCCGGCCTGGATGCGGTAGGATTCTGTCCGGGTCAATTCGTCTAATCCTTGCGCAAATCGGTTTGCTCTTAATCGCTTCAAAGGCTGGGATCTAGGACCGCAGCCCAGGGACCACACCCGGCGACCCCAGAATGGCTGATCAAAGGTTGAATGGCAAATGAGCGTCGGCAGCCCGGCGCGCAGACCGGCCGCCGTCGTACCCGCTCCGCCGTGATGAACGACGGCGCTGACGTGCTTGAATAAAGCATCGTGGGGGGCGCCTTCAATCACGTGCATCGTGTCAGGAAAGTTGATTTCCTCAAGACCACCCCACCCCGTGGCCAGGATCGATCGCACCCCGGCTCGACGCACGCCTTCGATAACTTCTTGGGTGAGCTTTTTCGGATCCCACGACGGCATGGAGCCAAAACCAATGTAGATTGGGGGCTTTCCAGCCTTGAGAAACGCCGCCAGCGCCGAATCAGGCTGCCAATCCTGTCCTTCGTCCAGAAACCAGTAGCCTGTCGTGTGAATGCCCACGTCGCCGTCATTAGGGTACGAAACAACAGACGGCGAGACCGCACAGAGCCGGAGCGTCGAACCACCTGTGAAACCATCAATGGGCATGAATACGGGTCCCTTGCCAAGCCCCAGCACGTCCTGACGCCAGCGGTTGATCATCCGTAAAAAAAAGATCCGGGACAAACCCAAGGGCTTGTAAGACAGCCGGTTGAGCCACGGCCCGTAGTTGCCCTTAAAGACAAGAAATGGGAACGCCCTGGTGGGAAAGATGGGGAATAGCGCCGTAGAGACGAGTGCTGCGCCGGTAGCCTCGGCAACATCGACCGCACTACCAACTTTCGGGTGGAAAACGATGACATCCGCATCGCGGGCCGACTCCCAAGTCGCATCCAGCGTTTGGCGAATAGCCGGGATGATGGTCTGTTTCCAGATTTTAACGAAGGTGAACAAATTGCCGGATAAGACCTTCCTGCCCACAGGTGATTGCAAGAAGGTCTGCATGTCGACGCCGATAGAGCGAAACTCCAGCCCATGTCCCTCAACCCAGGCGGCGAAATTGTCTGGACAGGCCAGCAGTACGTCATGACCGCGAGCCTGGAGCGCCTTACCCAAAGCCACATAGGGTTGGACGTCACCCCTGGTACCACTGGTCAGAATTGCAATCTTCATTGGAGTACCTTTCTATTTGGCGCGACGCAAATATCGGACAAACTAGTGCCTGAAATGCCCTGGCAGCAATGTTCTGCCGCTTACCCTGGGACGAAGTCGCGCCCGGTGCAAGCGGGGTTAGACCGTTGCCCATTTGATAGAAGCTGAGCATCATTTTGAACTCGGCTAAAATTCTCGATGAGATATGCCGCTTCTGTAGCCCCTCCATAAGCCCGCAGTTTTTTTCTAACTCGACGAGCACTTATCGCATAAGATGGATCAGAAAGAACCTTTCTAACTTTCTCTCGCAAGTCATCTGTATTTACATGCTTTTCCCACCCAGAGCCTTCAGTCGGTAGAATGAATTCGCCTGCCCC
>JBFGLD010000086.1:0-10602 GCA_041576335.1 Anaerolineae bacterium
CTGCTTTTTCCCGTTCGAGCAGCTTGCGCAGCCCGAGATAGATCAGGTAAGCCGCACCCAGATATTTGACCAAATTAAATGCCAGGGCTGAGGAAACCAACAACGCAGACACGCCGAAAGCAGCCGCAGCAACGTGGAAAAGCGTGCCCACGCCGATTCCCAATACCGACACAATGCCCGAAATGCGCCCCTGGTCAATACTACGGGCCACAATATACAGCACGGCCGGACCGGGTGTGATCAACAGGGCCAACGCTGCGGCAATGAATAGGATCAGGGTTGAATAATCCGGCATCAAGCCCTCCTGTGAAAATAGCGCCGCAGGCCGGGGGGCTTGGGGGGTGTCCCCCCAATTTTTCATTTTCGTTGCTGAGCCCCCGACTCGGTCGCACTCCTTTGAAAATAAAGTTATACAGAGCCATTACAGAGAAACACAGAGCAAAAAATTGCAAAGCTTTGTGTATCTCTGTGTCTTCTCCGCGTTCTCTGTGTTCCTTAGAGCTTTGGATATTCACTATGCTTCCCGTTTCACGCCCAGCATCACATCGAGCCCGTCAACTTGCTCCTTGCGTTGGAAAGCAACTTCGGGAATGAGCTGATGTTTAATGGACACTGCCAGCGTTTCCGCGCCAATATAGTCGGCCCAATCCTCAATGACGTGATGGACCGTACCCTCACCCTGATAATAAATTGTAATCTTGTCGGCGATGTCAAAACCGGCATCTTTGCGCATATTTTGGATGCGGCGTACCAACTCGCGGGCCATGCCTTCGGCGGCAAGCTCGTCGGTGATGACCACATCCACGCCGACGGTGATCACTTTGTCGGCGGCAACGGCCAATCCTGCGCCCGGTTCGGTTTGCACCAGCAGTTCTTCCGGAGTTAGCTCTATCTCTTGACCCTCGACGGCCAGCGTCACATTTTCATTGGCCTGCACCGCAGCTACAATTTCATCTACGCTGGCTCGCTCGACGGCTTGGCGCACGGCCGGCACCAGTTTACCTAACTTTGGTCCCACCAGCTTCAGATTGGGCAGGATCTTGTAGCTAACCAACTCGCCCGCTTCACTGACATACTCAAGCGATTTAATATTCAATTCATCAACCACAATAGCCGTTAATTCGTCTGACAACTGTTTGTAAGACAAGTTGTCGCCTTGGCCCAAATGGACCAAGGTCCGGGCCAGCGGCTGGCGCACTTTGATGTTGGCGCTGCCGCGAGCCCCCAAACCCAGGCTGGCAATGCGCCGGGCCAGGGCCATCTCGTCGAGCAGATCCTGGTCAATGACGCTTGCGTCAGCTTCCGGCCAACGACAGTGGTGGACCGACTCCGGCGCTTGCGCATCGATGCTGCCGACCAGGTTTTGGTACATAACCTCGGTTACGAAGGGAGTGATCGGCGCCAAAAGCTTACACAACGTTGTCAAAACCTGGTACAGGGTGGCATAGGCCGCTTCTTTGTCGGCGTCGTGCTCGCTGCGCCAAAAGCGGCGGCGCGAGCGGCGGACGTACCAGTTCGTCACATCCTCCAGCAAATCACCCAGAGCCAAAGTGGCGGCATAAGCATCATAGTTTTCCAGGCTGGTTGTTACCTTGGCCAAGACTTCGTTGAGCCGGGCAACAATCCACCTGTCGAGAACAGAGAGCTGGTTGCTCGTTGGTTTTCTGTCGTCCGACGGTATCCACTCGTCTAGCTTGGCATAGGTCACGAAAAAGTTGTAAACGTTCCAAAGCGGAATGAGAAACTGGCGACGCACCTCGTCGGCGCGATGGTAGCCGAACAGCAGGTTTTGCTCCGGCTTATGGTTGCAATACATCCAGCGCATCACGTCGACGCCCATCTTGTCGGCTGCCTCATTGAATTCGATAGAATTGCCCCAGCTTTTATGCATAGGCCGGCCATCCTCGGCCCAAAGGGTGGCGTAGCCGAAGTTGCTCATAAACGAAGGGCTTTTGTCGATAATTGCGCCCATAACCAGCATGCTGTAGAACCAGTTGCGAAACTGCCCGGGAAAGCTCTCGCTGATCCAATCGGCGGGATACCACCTGCGCCAATATTCCGGGTCCTGACGATAGCGCAGTGTACTAAAGCTAACAATGCCGGCATCGAGCCAGGGATTTCCCACATCCTTGACGCGGGTCATCAAGCTGCCGCACTTCTCGCAATTTAACTTGACCGAGTCGATCCAAGGCCGGTGCGGGGTATGCCCTTCAAATGCTTCGTAACCGGCCGCAGCCCGCTCTCTAAGCTCGACATCATCGCCAACAACCGTCCAGTGGTCGCAGGCTTCACATTCCCAGATTGGCAGGGCCAACCCCCAATAGCGGTTCTTTTTAGAGATCATCCAATCGTGCATATTGCGCAGCCAATCGAGCTCTCGCTCCAGCCCAAAGGAGGGAATCCAGCGAATCTGGCGGGTGAGGTCCATCAATAAGGGACGTAGTTCCTCCATGCTGATAAACCATTCATCCACCAGGCGAAAAACGAGCTCTGTTTTGCAGCGCCAGCAGGTAGGATAGCGGTGCGTGTATTTTTCAACATGGTAGAGCAGCCCCTTTTCTTCAAGATTTTTGAAGATAGGGCTGGCTACGTTGGCGACCGGCATATCGCTCAACCAGTCGAAACCCTCGATAAAGAATCCTTCATCGTCCAGTGGCGCGATAACCGGTAACTTGTATTGCTTACCCAGGGCGAAGTCTTCGGCTCCGGCCCCGGGCGCGATGTGCACAATGCCCGTTCCTTCTTCCTCGCTGACTTCTTCCCAGGCGATGACCCGGTGCGCATCCCTGGCATTCACCGAGATGCCCTCGATGATCTCCTTTAGGTCCGTCCAGCCGCCCGGCTGCTGCGCGGCCGGCAGTTCGTCGAAGGGACCGTCGTAGGTCCAGCCGACCATATCCTTGCCTTTGAGTTCTGCCAATACGTCGTATTTGCCTCGCAGCATGTGGGCCGTGCCTTTGCTCAGGTACAGGATTTCGTCGGTCAACAGCATCTTAACCTTGACATAGTCTAAATCCGGACCGACGGCGGCGGCCACGTTGCTGGTCAGCGTCCAGGGCGTCGTCGTCCAAATCAAGAGGGCTTCCCCCGGCTTGTCGCGCAGCGGGAATTTGAGGGTCACACTGCGATGAGTAATTTCGGCATAGCCATCGGTCACAATTTCGTGTTGGCTAATGCCGGTAGCGCAGCGGGGACACCACGGCATGCTGTCAGCACCGCGATAGAGCCAGCCGTTCTCATAACAGATTTTGAGGGCCCGCCAGATCATATAGTTGTTTTCATTGGAAAAGGTGTAGTAGCTGCCACCCAACGCCGGCATGCCCAAACGCCCGACGATGTTCTCAACGGCGTCGGTTACCGGTCCCTCCGGCCCCTCGACGGTGATGATTTCCTCCGGTGTTGTGATGATTTTGTCGGCCAGCCAGCGGAGTTGGCCGGTCTCATTCCAGTCCATCCAATAGCCCAGACGGACAGATTGTTCAGTCTGCACGGCCGAATAGCGCAGCACACGCTCTTTGCATTTGTTTACAAAGGCGGCAACCCCGTAATCCTCGATATCCCTTTTACTTTTGAAGCCCATCTCCTTTTCGACTTCGACCTCAACCCACAAGCCCTGACAATCGAAGCCCTGTTGGTAGCGCAGCTCCCGGCCGCGCATAGCCCAGTAACGGTTATAGAGGTCTTTATAGGTGCGGCCCCAGGCGTGATGCACGCCCATCGGATTGTTAGCCGTTATCGGCCCGTCGATGAAACTCCACTTGGGGCGCTGCCCTGATCGAACCGTGGTCCACAATTTTTCGAAGGATTTGTTTTCTTTCCACCATTGCAGAACATCGTGTTCCTGCACCGCAAAGTCTACGTCTGAAGGTACATCTTTGAATGGCATTGGTTTTGCTCCATAATGCGTTGCAGATATGACAAAAAAATTGTCAGGTCACCTTATATGGCTGCCTGATTTACAATTGGCTCAGCAGCCCTTCAAAATAATTAATCCTCAATCGCCAACTCAATCCGCTTATTAAACTTACCTTTGCTCTTATAGCCCACCACTTTAATCTTACCCACCTCACGGGTATTGGCCACGTGGGTGCCGCCGTCTGCCTGCAAATCCAGCCCTTCGATTTCAACGGTACGCACTTCGGTAATGCCTGCCGGCAGAAGGTTGATCTTAGTCCGAATCAGGTCGGGAATTCGGAAAGCTTCTTCACGCGGCAGAATTTTAATATAAACGTCGCGCCCGGCGGCAACCTCAGCGTTTAGCTTTTCCTCAATCTCCCTGACGAGCTCTTGCCGCAGCGTCTCAAATTCGAAATCCATTCGGCCTTTGAGGACGTCCATATTGCCGCCAGTTACCTGGGCCTGGTAATCCCGCCAAACCACACCGCACAAAATATGAAAAGCCGTGTGGGTCCGCATCAGTTTATAGCGGCGATCCCAATCGAGCGTGCCATGTACGGTTGCCCCCTGGCCCGGCCTATCGCCGCGAAGCCAGTGCCATACGTGCTCGCCTTGTCGTTTGACTTTGGTGACCGGCGAGTCATCTAACCAGCCTAGATCGTAAGGTTGGCCTCCGCCACCTGGGTAAAAAGCAGTTTTGTCTAAAGAAACCGAGTTTTCCTCGGCATTCACAGCCGCAACTTTGGCCTCAAATTCTTTCAGGTAAGCGTCGGTATGGGCCAACAGTTCAGTCATCGTTCCCTCTCTCCTGTTTATCTATCTCTTGTGATCAAAAAACTCTCATCCCAAGCTTGGGACGAGAGCTACCATAATTTCCCGCGGTACCACCCAATTTAGTGCTGCCACTCGCTCAGCCATCTACGGGATCGACGATCCGATAGATGGGCCCGGATAACGGTAGGCGATGCCGGCTGAGTCTACTCAACTGCAGTAACAATTTTTGGGTCAGCAGCTCGGGAAGGATATTCAGCAAGTTGATTATATCTGGCTTCCACCTGCCCAGACTCGCTGGTATACCAATACTTGCTTACTCGTTTCCGTTACAGCTATTCTTTATTAGGACTGGTGAAAAAATATAACATAGAGGCTAAGGGTTGTCAAATTATTTTGAAGATTAAGACCGAGGTCAATTGCAAAAATCGCAATTCCGTCTAAAATATCCCGGTGGGAGTGGATGTCGCCCGGTGGCGGCCCTGGTCTTCAAAATCAGTGGGCGGTTGCGAGCAGCAAGCGTCGGTGGGTTCGACTCCCATCCTCTCCCGCCAAGTGCGTAACAAAATGATTTTTTGCGGAAGTAG
The DNA here is from genome assembly GCA_041576335.1 of Anaerolineae bacterium. Taxonomy (GTDB): domain Bacteria; phylum Chloroflexota; class Anaerolineae; order 4572-78; family J111; genus JANQQF01. The sequence continues at coordinate 5,256 of JBFGLD010000086.1, forward strand.
CGCCTCAGCCGGGCCATCACGAGGGATCGCCTCGTCTTGGTCCTTCAGAATTAAACTGTTCGCCCATAGTTGGCAACCTTCGTTAGTCTGGGTAAAATATACCCTGTAAACCTTTGTTTGCTCCAAGCAAAAATTCTAACTCAAGGTGCTAAGATAGAATGATAGAAAAACATGAACCGGCCTATATTACGATTGTAGAGGGGCCTCCGCCTGAGTTTCGAGATGTGTCAAACGAATGGCCCTTCGGCATTGCGGAAGGTTGGGTGCAGAGTGACATTGCCCTATGTGAAATGCGAACGTTTAGTGGTCCCAAGCTGGTCAAGCGCTGCCAGGATGCCTGGCGTGCAAGTCGTCCCGCTCGACTTGATTTCCCAACGGGTGAGGCAGGGCAGCGGGGTGAGCTAGACATTATTGCGGTTCGCTGGGAGGCGGTCGAGGAAGGCCACAAGTTGTATTTGTGGGTAAAAGTGTAAGAGAACAATTTAAGAATTTAAGCGAGTGAGATTGGTAAGGCCTACCTGAAATTAAGGTAGGCCTTTTCATTGGAATGATTTTCTTAAATGGCGAGGGCTCGCTCGCCGGTCTTAAGGCGAGGATCTTATGGGTAGAGCTTCTTCAGTAATTTCCAACGAGATGGTGTAATTTCCTGCTTCTTCGACCGAATAGCTTCTGGCCACGACTCGGTACTCATCATCTTTTGGTACAATAAAGTTGGCGATTATCGCCTGTTTTTCAAAAAAGTCGTCATTAACGGCCAACAGCGTGCCTTTGCTGTTGTATAGCGACAGATAAGTATCAACTGAATCTGACTCCATTCTCACGGTAATAAAATCGTCTTCTTTGGCTTCAAACGTCCAGGCATGTTGGTCACCTGCATCAAGGCTCCGCTCTTGCTGCTCCCCCGAAGTCAGGACGCCGGTAATGTCAAGGTTTTCGGTGATGGTCAGCGTGATCTCGTACACCCCGCCGGCTTTGTTACTGGCCTGAGCGGATTTTACATCGACTCGATATTGTCCGCTTTCCGGAACCGGAAAATCGAGGAGTGCCGCATTCAACCCGCCACCACTATCATCATCTGCGAGCAGCAGCGTATCGTCAGGCCCGTACAACTCAAGGAAAGTATCAAGTAAATCGGATTGGACCTTAACTGTGACAAAGCTATTTACGTTTGCCTCAAAAAACCAGGTATCAGTTTGGCCCGGCAGCAAGGGGGCCTGCAATGTTTTATCGACCAACAGCGGACCCCCGCCGGGCGGAATCTTTGTCAGTTTTACGGTTACCTCGTAGCGCCCGCTGTCCCCGTCGGACAGGCCCCGGGTCACGACAGAATAGGTGTCGTCAGCCGGCAAAACAAACAAATCGAGGCTGGAGTTGGTGCTGTCCGGGACGTCGTCACTTTCTGCCAGGATAAGATCTTGCGAATTTCTGAGTTCAAGAAAAGTATCGAAATCGGGTGAGGTCATGCTCACATTGACGATTTGGCCGGCTTTTCCCGAGAAGTCCCATCGATGAACCCGAGCAGGGAGCAGCGTACCAGATTGAGTTTGCCCAACGGCAATCGGGCCGCCGCCGAGGGGTTGGGGCCGCGTCGTAAGCGTAAGGGTTACCAGGCCGGTTCCCGACATTGTGCGGGCTTGGATGGTATAGGGGCCGTCGGTCTGAAGCTGAAATTCGACGATTTCGGCATTTAAGTTAGGGCCGCTGTCGTCATCACTGGTTAACAGGGTCCCGTCGGGGCCATAGAGCGCGAGGTACGAGTCAACTGGCTGAGCGGCAGCGATGGTGAGCGTAAGGAAATCACCTTTTTGTCCCTCGTAGCGCCACTTCAGACCTCGCTCCGAGAGAATAACTATGCGGGGTTGGTCGCTGGTTAATACACCGCCTCCGAGCGTGGGGTGACCGCCGGTTAAAGCCAGGCCATAGCTCCCTGTGGCGCTGCCGTAGCCCCGTACGACAATCGTGTGGGTCCCACTTCGTCTAATCTGCACATCAAATAGGACAGCGTTAAGGCCGGCACCTGTGTCGTCATTACTGGCGATGAGTTCACCATCCGGGGCATACAGTTCGAGATAGCTATCAAACTGGCTGTTAAGAACAACATTGACGTGCTCCCCTGCCTGTGCCTCGAAAGCCCATACATCTACGGCGGCGGGAGAATCTAATCGTCCTTCGCTAATGTCGTTGTAATTAATTCGGGGCGCAGCGGCTGCCGAACTTAACGCAGGTTCGACTTCAGCAGGAGCGGACGCTATTTCGGTCGGGGGGAGTTGGGCGGCTTCAAGAGTAGGTGAGGCCGGGCCTGAACCGGGCGGCTCAGAGTTGCAGCCGGCCGCTAGGAACAGGGCAAGAAATAGGGTCCAAACCACGGCAAGATTTTTTGGCATAGTTGTCTTATAGGGCTATTCACATGTCATCAGCTTTAAGCTTAGCCTCTCTAGACTCGACAATCCAGCCCCAATACTTGATTAATTTTGGCAAATCAATTGTAACATAATTGCCTGAGAGTAGCTACTGTACAGGGCTGCATTTACTATCGGGGACGTCAGGCCCGCTCCGAGACTCGCGGGTTGGGGGACATCAGCGCGGTGCCCAATCATAAAAAAAATGGCAAAAGTCTCACAAACAGCTGAGGCTTTTGCCATTTTCTCGGGCCTAAGTAGAAGGTTTATTGTTGGCTTCGAGTGGTGGCTTTGACCGATTGTATCGTGGTCACGAATTAACCGTTCCGCACATAGCAGCTAAACACGTAACTCGTAACCCTGACCACGCCGGGTAAGGATATATTCGGGAATGCGCGGGTCTTCTTCGATTTTTTGACGCAGCCAGCATATATGTACATCTAACGTTCGGGTATCGCCCAAGTATTCGGTGTCCCAGACTTCTTGCATCAGGGTGCTCCGGCTAACGACTCTGCCAACATTTTGCATTAGGAGGGCCATCACTTTTGTTTCTTTGGGCGTGAGATGAATTTCGCTGCCATTCTTTTTTAGGGTCGCTTTCTCCAAGTCAAGGATCATCTCACCAACTCGGAGTGAATTATGGGGTATATTGTTATGAGCCATAATTGTCCCTCCTGCTTATTTTCTTGTTTTGTTAACTAGCTCATTTTTCACCCCATTATAACATCGTAAAAGTTGAAAATCTATAGGAAGTCTGTCCTGCTTGCCCCAAATAAATCCTGCAAAGTGTGGTGACCAATCAGGAAATTACAGCAAAATAGTGGATACTATCTGCTCATTACTTCTTCAACCTTCTCAATTAAGGCAATTGGGCTGAAAGGTTTGGTGAAGTAATCGTCGGCGCCGGCATTTTTGCCGATCTCGATGTCATTGTCTTGCCCTTTGGCCGACAGCATAACAATTGTAATATCGGATGTAATCGGGTCAGTTTTGAGAAGACGACAGGCCTCAAGGCCGTCTATATCACTCCCCGGCATCATGATATCCAAGAGAATAATGTCGGGGTGTTCGGCTCGAGCTATTTCAACGGCCTGCAGGCCGTTACCTGCAGTGAGAATTTGATAATCACCTATCTCTAGCGTGACTTGAACTAACTCCCTAACTTCAAGCTGGTCGTCCACAATAAGAATCTTTTTCATAACCATACTCCTCTAAATTGGGGTAACTTTAATAATGTAGAAACTCCCCATAACTCAAGCCTCGGAATCGAAGGCGGCTGGGTGAAGGTGACACAGTTAAGACGATGGCTCTGATAAAATTCCGTAGATAGAGTTTAACACAAAAAAAGGATCAACAACGTTAGTATTGTGTGAACGTTGTGTGAACATCACAGCCTGAATAACTGCAAATATTTCTGGCCAACTTCGGACTAGCTTGACGGTTGGGTTCAAAATGCGGTTAATCTATTCGGTCAAATGAGGTATCTAAAAAAATTGTGTCGTTCTTCGAGCCAACAATCAATTAATTTCTGTATCGGACAGTTCCATTAACTTCTGGGTGATATTATGCACTTGATCAAGCGCATGAGCGTAATTTGTAGTCCCGGGGCTGGCCACTGAAAGGTCTTGTAATTTTGAAGCTAAATCTGCACTATAAGCTTTGACTTTGTCAATTTTTTTACTAATTCTTCGCTGTGAAGCAATGGCACGGGCGATATCTTGGGCATAAATAATCGTTTGTTTGTGCGCAACATCTAACCGGGTGTCAATAGACGTGTCGCTTAATTCGGTAATTTGAGAGAGCACCAGCTGAAAAGTGCTGCCTTTGCCTAAAACGCTGGTCACGCTGAGTTCACCTCGGTGACGTTCAATACCGTTTTGGGCGATCGTTAAACCCAAACCTAAGCCCCCAGTCCCACGGGTTAGATGTTCTTCAACTTGATAAAATTTATCAAAAATTTTGTTTAGGTCTGTTTGGGGGATACCAATGCCGGTATCTTCAATTTCTATCTGGGTTTTTTCATCCTCTTGACCCGGCGCAAGGCGCTGCACTCGAACATAAATTTGCCCATGTTCTTTATTAAAGACAATCGCATTCTTCAGAAGCTGGTATACGACCTCGCTGAGGATGAATTGATCACCCTGTACCGTAATGGGCCCAATGGGTAGATCGAGGTGACAAGTAATACCCTTGGTATCCATTGTTTCTTGTAAAAGCTTAACTGTTTTTCTTATGAGTTGGATTAGGTCGATATTGGCAATATGGAGATCATCGGTCCCGTTTCGTTGTGCTGCCGCGAAGCTAACCAACTCGTCGATAATGACTTTCAAGCGGTGTGTAGACTGCAAAATTAATTCCATCAGATTATTCGCCATCGGCGTCTCAATGTCGCGCAACTCTTCTTGTAAAACGCCTACAAAGCCGATCACTCCGGCCAATGGCGTCCGCAGTTCATGGGCAGCAATGTTGACGAATTCTTCTTTTAGATTTTCAAGACGCTTGCGCTCGGTGAGATCGTGGAGAATTAGGACCCAACCTTGACTGTCTCGCAGCGGGGAAAGCGTGACCAAAATTGTGCGAAATACTGGTTCGGTTATTTCTATTTCAACGCGACCTAACCCGGCAGCTTCGGTCTCCGCAGATCGCATAATTTCTATTAAGTTTTCGGTCGGTAGTAAGGTAGACAGAGGCTGTCCGACGCCGGCCTTGGACATTTCAAACATCATAAGCAAGCGAGGGTTCGCTTCAAGGATGGTCAAGTCGTTGTCAACAACAGCTATGGCATTGGGAGCAGTGTCGAAGATGGCCTGCAATTTTTGGAACGTTGTTTCCAGTTGCTTAGCCCGTTCTTTTTCTTCGGCGTAAAGTCTGGCTAACTCTTCACCATACTTTTTTGCCTGAGCATAAGCCTTCTCGACCTGACTGAGTTGGTAGTCTGACATATTTAA
>JBFGLD010000087.1:0-10555 GCA_041576335.1 Anaerolineae bacterium
ATCCGATCACTCAACGCGCGAATTTCATCCAGCTCGGTTGAAACCACTACGACCGCCGTGCCCTCATCGCGCTTTTGGATGATGCGACTGTGGATATATTCAATTGAGCCTACATCAAGACCACGGGTCGGCTGGGCGGCAATCAGGAGCTTGATCGGACGCGAGAACTCGCGAGCGACAATCACTTTTTGCTGGTTCCCCCCCGACAGATTTCCCGCGGGCAGGGCACTACTCGGAGTCCGCACATCAAACTCTCTGATCAACTTCTCTGTCTCTTTACGAACTTCTTCCTCGTTTATTACGATGCCTTTGGCAAACGGCTTTTGGTAATAAGTATTAAGCACAATATTGTCGGTAATGGGGTATGATAGAACCAGCCCGTCGTGCTGGCGATCTTCCGGAATGTGGGCTACGCCCAGTTCGGTAACTTGGCGCGGCGAGGCATTGGTTGCGTCGTGACCGGCAATGTTAATCGTCCCGCTTACGCACGGACGCAGGCCGGTTAAGGCCTTGACCAACTCCGTTTGGCCGTTGCCCTGCACTCCGGCTACACCCAAAACTTCTCCCGCTTTTACGTCAAATGATACGCCCTTCACCGCCATATTTCCCTGATCATCCTTAACATATAGGTCTTCCACGGTCAGCAGCGGCTCGGTTGGACTGGCTTTCCTTTTTTGTACCTTCAATTCAACCGCACGTCCAACCATCATCTCGGCCAGAGACTGCTCCGTAGCTTTTGCCGGGCTGGTCGTGCCGACAGTTTTCCCCCGCCGGATAACGGTGATCCGGTCTGCGACGGTCAGCACCTCTTTTAGCTTATGAGTAATAAAGATCAATGATACGCCTTGCGCCACCAGCGACTTAATTATCTTGAAGAGTTCATCAACCTCCTGCGGGGTCAGGACCGCGGTCGGTTCATCCAAAATCAGAATGTTGGCGTGCCGGTAGAGAACCTTTATGATTTCAACTCGCTGCTGAATGCCGACCGGCAAATCTTTTACGTAAGCATCGGGATCAACTTGCAAACCATATTTCTTGGAAATTTCCCGGATTCGGTTAGACACTGTCTTGCGATTAAGAAACAGGCCGTTTCGAATCTCTTCTTCACCCAGCATGACGTTTTCCGTCACGGTCAGCACAGGCACCAACATAAAGTGTTGGTGCACCATTCCAATTCCTTGACCAATAGCGTCGGTCGGCCCATGAATTTCCACCTTGCGGCCGTTGATAAGAATTTCACCTTTCGTAGGTTTGTATAACCCATAGAGAATATTCATGAGAGTCGTTTTACCGGCCCCATTTTCACCGAGTAGAGCGTGGATCTCACCCTTTTCCAGGGTAAGGTTAACATTATCATTGGCCAGCACGCCGGGGAATTGCTTAGTAATACCACGAAGTTCTAAAACAGTCGTCATCGAGGTGTCCTCATTAAGATTATTTGTGGTTTCTGTATTTTATTTGGGGAAGAATTTGCGGAACATTATAACACGGTTGCCTATCTCTGCCTATTTGAGCGGGTCTATATCGGGTCACATCGCCCTAAAAAGAGGCAATAGAGCCAGGCCAACCCTTCCAATTTACAGTGGGCTTCGGGCACATCACACTCAAGCCATCGCTTACCGGAAGTTGTAGCCCCGCTACCTCAACCGTCCGGCACGCGCAGCCTATCGCCGGGGCACGACGTTTCGATTAACCGGCTTAATTTCACCCTGGCATTATCCAGGACGATCGTGTATAATCAAAGGCACCATGATTATATCTTTGCCGTCTACATTAGCTTAAATTCGGATCGGCAAGTCCCCGCTAAAGAACAGAGTGGAACCGTCGTTACGCATCACCTCAAGAAGTATGGAGAATCCGTTACGAATTGGCTCAGACGCACCTACCCACCGGCTCTATACCGGAAAAAAACCATGGCGTCGGATTACATTCAATTTTCCTCGCATGAAACGCTGTTGGAAAGCCAGCCGCCTTCTTTTTTCTGGCGAAAGTCGGACTGCGCATGTGGTGGTCATTTCACGGCAGACGACGGTGAGTTGAGGAGCTTTTTATCGCCACATCAGTAAGATATCTGGACACGTCTCTTTCCTCATACCGCCGGCACATTGCGCTATCAAGATATGCGAGACACCATTCATTTAAGGGACGCTAATTTTATGGGTCAGTGGAAACCTTTGTCACAACGGTGGCGTGAACTTACCATACCCAAAAAACTTTCGTTGGCTTTTAGCGCAATGCTTGCCTTGATTGTGCTAGTTGCGGTAACCGGCTATGTTGCCTTAACCATTGTACGCCGCCAAACGGAAGCAGCCATCGTAACAAGTATGGAGATTCAGCGGCTCGTCTTGGAGATGGAGGCAGGCCTGCAACATGCTCGCCTGCTGGAGAAGGAGTTTTTTCTGCGTTGGCCGTTAGTAGGCTTTGCTGCCGCCCGCCAGACTTATGCCGAAGCGCATCGAGAGCAAGTCAACCGGGTTGTGCTCACCAGCGTCCGGCTCCAACAACTGATCTCCGGTGCGGACGTAAGCCTTGCCCTGGCTCAAGGCAGCGCCGAGTTGAGCACCTACGTTCCCCTGGTAACCCTGTATGCGAACAGCTTCAATGAGGCTGTCGAGTTAGTCGCCGAACTAAGCGAAGAAAAAACGGGCGTCCTGTCGCAGTTGGCACAAAGTTCGATATTGCTGCGAGTCGCCCTCCAGGCTGCTAACGACCCGGCCATGATGGCGCAGTACCACGAAATGCAGACTTTTGAAAGAGAATATTTATTAACCCGCCAGCGCCCCAAAATTCAGTCAGCCCTTAACGTGGCTTCTCGAATTCACGATGCAATTGACCGCGCACCCGAATTTGATGCGGGGCAGCGTGGTGATGCCCTGGTACAGCTTGATGCTTATCAATCTGTGGCCAAAGGGCTGATCCAAATAGACAATAAGATCCGTACTCTACGCAACGGCTTTGATCTACAGGCAACAGCCGTTGACCCTATCTCCGATGAACTGATCTCGGCAGCAAAGGCTGAAGCCGAGCGAGCCCGCGATCAGATCGCCCGAACGAGCCGGTTTGCCACAACACTGATTATTATAGCCGTGCTGGCCGCGTTGGCCCTGGTTGGAATTATTGCCTCAGTGCTAAATAATAGCATCACCCGCAACGTAGTCAAGCTAACAGACGCGGCTGCTCAATTGCAGAGCGGCGACTTGGCCGCGCGGGCCCATATTGACTCGTTCGACGAACTGGGACAGCTTGCGGCAAGTTTTAACGCCATGGCGGCTCGTATAAACGACTTGGTGGGCGATCTTGAAGGGCGAGCGGCTATAGCTCAAGACCGCCTGTTTCAGGCAATTGAGAGTATTTCAGAGGGCTTTGCCCTATATGACGCCGATGATCGCTTTGTCTTAGCCAATCGTAAGTATCGAGAAATGCTGGCCAACATTAGCCACCTCGCCAGCCCGGGCGTCCACTTCGAACAGGTCGTGCGCACGGGTGCTGAACGGGGCTTGTTTCCTGAGGCGGACGGCCGGATTGATGACTGGGTACGTGCCCGCGTCGCCAAGCATGAGCGACCTCAGGGAGCGTTTGAACAACGCCTTAAAGATGGTCGTTGGCTTCAAATCAGCGAGCAAAAAACGCAGCGGGGCGAAATAGTTGGTATTTATACCGACATTACCGACCGTAAGCATGCAGAAGAGGCACTGCGCCGTCAGAAAGAGTATTTTGAGTCATTAGTCCTGAACAGCCCTGTGGCCATTGTGACTACTGACCTTGATTCTAATGTTGTTTCGTGGAATCCGGCGGCTGAAAATTTATTCGGTTATTCCCGTGATGAGGTAGTCAGTCGCAATCTTGATGATCTGGTCGCCCAGGGGGGAGCCACCTATGCAGAGGCCGTGGACATCACTCGGACCACCCTGAATGGAAACCTGGTGCAGCTTATTACCCGACGTAACCGTAAAGACGGCTCCCTGGTCGACGTAGAATTATTGACCGTCCCGGTAACCGTCGCCGAGGAAAACGTCGGGTTTATTGTTATCTACCACAATATCACCGAACTTCAGCGTGCTCGTCAAAAAGCTGAGGCAGCCAACGAATCCAAAAGTGCATTCTTGGCAAATGTGAGCCACGAACTCAGAACACCCATGACCTCGGTGCTTGGCTTCGCTAAACTTATTAAAAAAAGACTTGACGAATTGGTCTTCCCGGCTATCCGGACCGACGACCCGAAAACGGAGCGGGCCATGAGACAGGTCGAAGGTAACATAGATATCATTGTTTCGGAAGGTGAACGGCTGACCGCTTTGATCAACGACGTACTTGATTTGGCCAAGCTGGAGGCCGGCAAGATTGCCTGGAACATGCAGCCCCTGTCGGTGCCTGAAGTAATCGAACACGCATTAATGGCTACGTCTTCCCTCTTTACTCAGAAAGCTGTTGCCTTGGTAGAGGAGGTTGCGACCGGCTTGCCCCAGGTTATTGGCGACCATGATCGCTTGATCCAGGTGCTCATCAACTTGATATCTAATGCGGTCAAGTTTACCGAGGAGGGTTCAATCACTTGCCGGGCCCGCCAGAACAACGGTGAAATCGAAATCAGTATCAAAGATACGGGTACGGGCATTGCCCAGGCAGATCAACCGCAGATCTTTGAAAAATTTAAGCAGGTTGGCGACACGCTGACCGACAAACCCACAGGAACCGGGCTGGGGCTACCGATCTGCAAACAGATCGTAGAACACCATGGCGGCCGGATCTGGGTGGAGAGTGACCCGGGGAAAGGCAGCACTTTCTTCTTTACCCTTCCCGTTACGGGCGCCGGGACCGGCGAGCCGGCTGAGGCCTGGATCGAAACGATGAACATCGACACTTTGGTCAAGCAGCTTCAGGCACGCGGGGTCATCCCTAACCCGTCATCTTCGGCAGAAGCCAAAAAAACTGTTCTGGTCGTGGACGACGATCCCAACATTCGTGAACTGCTAAAGCAGGAACTGGAGGCTAAGGGCTATTTAGTTATTGAGGCGCAGGACGGCCTCGAAGCCCTAAACCAACTCAAATTTGGCCGCCCCCACCTCATTACGTTAGATGTGATGATGCCGGATCTCAACGGTTTTGATATCGCTGCAGTTTTGAAGAATAATCCACAAACAGCCGACATTCCAATCATCATCCTATCCATCGTTCAGGACAAAGCCCGAGGCTACCGGCTGGGCGTTGACCGATATTTGACCAAGCCAATTGACACCGACGAATTACTTGAGGAGGTCGAGCTGCTATTAGCGCAGGGAACCTCTAAAAAGAAAATACTGGTCGTCGATGAAGAAACGTCGACGATTAGTACGCTGGTCAACGTCCTTCAGGCCCAGGGCTATCAAGTGACGGAAGCGACAAATGGCGATGAATTCTTAGAAAAGGCCAGAATCGTAAAACCGGACATGATTATCGTTAACGCGCTCCTGTCGGAACGGCATCAGGAGATTGTCAAAAGTCTGCGCTTTGAAAAGGGACTCGAAAACGTTTTACTGTTTTTCTATCAACAGTCCACCCCGGCTATCTAACGACGACGATTTGTATAGTTTATTCCAAGTTGCTGCCAAATAAGTGACCGTCACTTCAGGCGGTTAAATACTCGCCCCGGATCTCTAATTTGCACTCGTTTTACAGGCAAAAGTGGCTATTACCTGTCAACATTGGCAAGTTACAACGTGAGTTAGTTTATGCAAAATGAAAAAGCCAATTAATAATGGATAGGACAACTATCAGTAATTTCCTCAAACAAGTTTCTTTCTTTGCCGATCTCTCCCCAGGTGATCTCGAGAGACTGGTTCAGATGATCGACGTGATTCATCTGGCGGCTGGTGCTGAACTGTTTATTGAAGGCAGTCGAGGCGACCGGGCCTACGTGATCAAAGAGGGTAATTTGGAAATCTGGAGAGCCTCTGCTAACGGAGAAATTCTGCTAGCGGTTCGCCACCCTCCTGAAATCATTGGAGAGCTGGCCTTGCTGCACAATTTACCGCGTATGGCTACAGTCCGGGCCCGCACCCACAGCGTATTGTTGGCAATAAGCCGGAAAGAGTTCAATCACCTGGTCAATACCAGCCTGTCCGCGGCTAAAACTGTCTTGCAGATCATCTTGCCCCGCTGGCAGGAAACCGAGGCTATACTACTGCGAAGAGAAAAGACCATGCGTGATCAAGCCGCGGAGCTGGAACAAACCTTGGCCGCACTGCAGCGGGCAAATGATGAGTTGGAACTACGGGTCAGCGAACGGGCGGATGAACTGATTCGAATGAATTCCAGTTTACAAGAGGAAGTCAGTGAGCGTCAACGGGCCGAAGAAACCCTGGCCGAAGAGCGGAATTTGCTGCGGACGCTGATTGATACCTTACCCGATCACATATATGTTAAAGATGTAAACAGTCGTTTTCTCGTAGTTAATAATACGGTCGCGACTATTTTAGGCGTGAATACACCAGATGATCTGGTGGGCAAGACGGATTTCGACTTTCATAACCGTGAACTGGCCGGACAATTTTATGCTAACGAGCAGGCCATTATCCATTCCGGTCAAGCTCTGATTAACCACATGGAACGAATGGTCGACTCGGCCGGTAATCAGAGATGGCTGTCAACCACCAAAGTACCACTGAGGGATAGCCAAGGAAAAATTATCGGCATTGTGGGTCTGAACCGTGACGTTACCGAGCGTGAGTTGTTGGCCCAGCGGCTTGAGGAATCATTGCAGCGGCGCAGTCGCCAGGTCGAGCTCTCAACCCAATTAGCCGAGGACATTGCTGCTGCTACGGATTTATCGGCCCTTTACCGCCGAGTAGTAACACAGGTTCAAAAACAATTTGGTTATTATCACACCCAACTTCTCCGCTACGACCGGGCTGAGGACAGGTTGGTCTTGGCAGCGGGCTATGGAGAGATTGGAGACCACAGCTATCAGGTTCCGCTTGGCGAGGGCTTAATTGGTTTGGCCGCCCTGACGGGGGCTTCTGTGCTGCGGCCTGATGTATCAGATGACCCCGATTGGCAATCTCAGCCCTTTTTACCGAAAACCAAAGGGGAACTCGCCGTACCAATACGTCTGGGGAAAGAGGATGTTGAAGCGCAGAAAGCAGCGCTGCGAACTTTTATCCGCAACGATTACGATGGAATTATTGTAACGGCGATAAACCCGCCGGCCATTGCTCCAGTGGCCAGAGAAGCACTAGCCAAAGGCATCCCCGTTGTCGTCACGAATGATCTTGGCGTAAATAACCAAACCGCGCAAGTGTGCGCTGCGGAACGCGAGTTGGGTTACATGTTGGGGGTGCAAGCCGGCGAGTGGGCCAAAACTCACCTACCTCCAGGTCAAACCCTAAAACTGGGGGTGCTCACCTATCGGCTCATTCCCCAGGTATTTGAGCGAGAAATCGGTATTATCGCGGGAATTAGAGCCACATTTGGCCATAATATCGAGATTGTTGGCAGGCAAACGGCAGCCGACGCCGGGCAGGGGTTACGCGTGGCAGGGCAGTGGCTGCAGACGCATCCCGATTTAGAGATGATTGTGGGCATCAACGACAGCGGTGCTCTGGGCGCTTATCAGGCGCTGGTTGCCACCGGCAAAAACGATCCCGACACATTCTTTATAGGTGGGGTCGATGCGCTGGACGAAGCGATAGCGGCTCTCAATGAGGGTGGAGCGTATCAGGCGACGGTGAGTCAGCCTCCCCGAGCTATAGGCAGGCAGGCTGTAAGCACGTTGGTCGCCGCCATCATCGGCAAACCCTACCAGAAAATAACACTGATTAACTGTATGCCGGTAAACCGGGCTAATCTCGCAGAATTCTTAGCCCATAGAAACGGCGCCGCTCACACGACTCAGGAGCCGCTTACGAAAGGCGATTTGGCCGGACACAAATTATGTATCGGCATGAGCATTATGAACCTAGCCAACCCTTTTTTTGTACAGTTAGCAGCCGGTGCTGAAGAGAACGCTGAGCGCCTGGGGATTCAGTTAATTATTAATGATCCCCAGCACGTATTGGGGGTACTGGATGTGCAAAGCGAGAAACCCAACTTCTTGAGCACAGAAGATCAATTGGCCTTAGAAGGGATATGTGGACAAATAGCTGCGGCCATAGAGAGTACGCGCTTACGCCGGGGGATGGAAGAGCGACTGCAAGAGCGGGCTGAGCTGCTAGAGCAGGTGCAAAAACAAAACGCATATCTGGCGGCCCTACACGACACCGCCCTTGGATTGATCAGCCGCCTTGACGTAAATGAACTGCTTGAGACCATTATCCGGCGCGCATGCGCCCTGGTAGGCACAGGCCACGGTTACGTGTTTTTGCTTGAGCCCGGTGGAATGGCGATGAGATTTCAGGTTGGTATTGGCATTCAAGCTCGCGACAGTGTAGCTGCTCACCGCATCAAACCGGGTGAGGCCTTGATTGGGAAAGTCTGGCAGTCCGGTCGACCGGTCGTGGCCGATCGCTATCATCCTTGGAGGCGGCACCAAGATGTTAGCCCGTCTTCGCTGCGTGCCGTCGCGGGGGTACCGCTGCAAGTTGGTTCAGTCGTTACGGGGGTCATGGGTGTTACCCTTCGGGAAGAAGGACGAACATTTAGTACGGATGAAATTGAGTTATTGAATCGATTTGCCCAATTGGCTTCGTTGGCTCTTGACAATGCCAGGCTTTACACGGCGGCAAAAGAGGCGCGCATTGCGGCTGAAGCCGCCAACGAAGCTAAAACTGCTTTCCTGGCCAACGTGAGCCACGAACTCAGAACACCGCTTACCTCTGTGGTCGGTTTTTCCAAAATGGTCCGGAAGCGCCTGGAGGAGATCATATTTCCCGAATTGGCAGAAGTTAAGAATGTCAAAACGCAGCGGGCCATTAGACAGGTAAAGAGAAACGTCGAGATCATCGCAGCCGAAGGTGAGCGGCTGACGGCTTTGATCAACAATGTGCTCGATATGGTCAATATCGAGGCCGGGAAGACTGAGTGGCAGATGAAGCCGGTGTCCGTAAACGAGATCATTGAACGGGCCATTGCCGCGACCTCGGCCTTATGTGACCAAAAAGGGCTAAACCTGATCACGGACCTCGAACCGAATCTGCCGAAAATTCTTGGGGAACGGGACAAACTAATTCAGGTCATGGTCAACCTCCTGTCTAACGCTGCAAAGTTTACCGATACGGGTTCAGTCACCTGCCGCGTCAAGCTAGTCGATGCTGACATGGTCGTTAGCGTCATCGATACCGGGATCGGGATTACGGAGGCCGATCAGTCGAAAATCTTTGAAAAGTTTACGCAGCTGGGTGACACGCTGACCGGCAAACCGCAGGGAACCGGCTTAGGATTGCCGATCAGCAAGCAGATTATAGAGCGTCACGGTGGGCACATCTGGGTGGAAAGTGAATTAGGTCGAGGAACGACTTTTTCATTTTCTCTGCCTATTTCAGTGCGCCAAAGAGAAGCGACCAATGGGGACCACGAAGAGAGATGAAGTGATGAAAGATGAAGATAAGACTGGCAAGCAGCTTATCGCTGAATTATCGGGCTTGCGCCGGCAGATTACCGAGCTTAAAGCATTACAAGCTCAATGCCAGCAAACAGAGGCAGCGCTCCGAGCTAGCGAGTCGGCGATTCGCGAACTCTATGAGATCACCTCAACACCCGGCCTAGAGTTTGAAACAAAAGTTCAACACCTGCTTGAGATGGGCTGCCGGCGCCTTGGCCTTGAAATTGGCATTCTGTCGCATATCCGAGACGACACGTATCGCGTCTTGAGCGTCCACTCCCCGGGCAATACTATTCAAAGCGGAGCAACCTTTTCCGTGGCCGGAACTTACTGCGAAAAGACCATCCGCTCTAAAGAGCCGCTCGGCTTTATTGAGGCGCGATCGTCCGGATGGAAAAGTCATCCTGCTTATCAAGCATTAAAACTTGAAAGCTACTTGGGCATGGTGGTGACTGTAAACGGCCAGGTTTATGGTACCCTGAATTTTTCAAGCCCTAGTCGTCGCCAAAAGCCGATTACCGAGGCCGAAAAGACATTGGTCAAGTTTACGGCACAGTGGATAGGCAACGAGATTGAGCGCCAACAGGCGGCAGATGAGCGCGACCAATTTTTTGCCATGTCCCTGGACCTGCTTTGCATCGCCGGTACCGACGGCTACTTCAAGCGATTAAACCCGGCGTTTGAAAAAACGCTCGGCTATACGAATGAGGAACTTTTGAGCCAGCCATTTATCGAATTTGTTCATCCTGACGACGTGACCGCCACCCTGAACGAAGTAAATAAACTGGCCGGCGGAGCCCCTACGGTTCACTTCGAAAATCGCTATCGTTGTAAAGACGGCTCCTATAAATGGTTAGAATGGACGAGTGTGCCGGCCGAAGGCGTCCTATACGCCACTGCCCGGGATATCACGGAGCGTAAGAGGTTAGCTCAACAACTCCAGGAGTCTCTGGAACGCCGCACTCGTCAAGTACAGCTGTCAACCCAGTTAGCCCAGGATATTGCGGAGGCTACCGATTTAAACGTATTATTCCAGCGAAT
>JBFGLD010000088.1:0-10534 GCA_041576335.1 Anaerolineae bacterium
GGAATTATTAGGCGCTGCCCAATCCGAAGCAGGTTGGGGTCTTCGATATCATTTGCCTCAACGAGACCGCGAACAGTTACCCCGTACCGTTTCGCAATAGCGCTAAGCGTATCGCCTCTCGTTACGGTATGTACAAGGGCGCGATCGGTGGCAGCCATGGGCCGCGCGGAGGGAGGGTCCTCCAACTCCGGCTCTTCCGGTTGGGGCGACATATAGCCGGGGATTATTAATTTTTGTCCGGGGAAAATCCGACCTGGATCGGCAATATCATTAGCCTCGACCAAACTTTTAACCGTTATGCCGTATCGCCGGGAAACGCTGCTAACAGTATCACCCCGCTGAACCTCATACCGAAAAGCCATTTCTTTTTCGGCCGTCACTTCGGAGGAAGGGGCCGATTCAGCAGCGGTCGTCAGGGCAGGACCATCCGGTAGGGGTGCTGCCGCTATCTTCGACGGCGTAACCGGTAACGAAGCCTCGTCCTGCGATTTGGCCATGTCCCCCGGCTCCGCTTCCTCGGCGGAAGGTTCCAATTCTTTGGTGGAGGGGGCGGCAGTCGTTGAGACAGGCTCCCCAAAAGGCAAAGACGTCTGTTCCGGGACCAGCGCTGTGTCAGCGACCTTAACCGGGTGAGCTGCTTCCTCGGCAGATACGGACGCCTCTTTGTCCACCGATCTTATTTCAACTTCGGTCCGTGTTAGCTCTGGCTCCGCAATGGTCTCGTCACCAGCCGCGGCAGCCGGAATGGTTGGCTCTGGAGACGGTGCCGGTTGAATACGAAGGGGACCGGTTGCCGGGTCCCAGTTGGGCGGAGGAATGACGATGGTTTGGCCCGGTTGTAGGCTGGACGGATCATCGATGCCGTTGGCCTTAGCCATAAGATCGTAGTGTATGCCAAATCTTCTCGCTACTGAAAAAAGGGTATCTCCCTTTTTCAGCATATACTCACGGGGGCCGGCCTCTCCAGCGCGCAGCAAGTGTTCATAACCGGCGGGCGGCTCAGCCCCTAACCAAACCATAAAACGGACGTATAATTCGTAAAGAACACTGATTATGCCAGCCATTGGATTACCTCGCCTGCAAAGCGTACCCAAAATTTAAGCTGGCCTAATTATACCACTGTTTTTTAATTCGACATAATCATAATATACGAACTTGCTATTCTTTAGTCATCATTTTGGTCCTTCAAACGATCGAACATCAAAAACTTTCCCAGTTTGCGAAATTTTTCGTGACGTGCTTGCTCTTCCTGATTTAGAAGCTTTACCAGCCGATTATATTCCGAGAGGTCACTCACCAATTGATCCAAAATTTCCTCGGGTGTTAAATCTTCGTCATTACGTTTCATAAATATCAATCTTTCTAGGTAGATTTGGGTTGAGACGACCGTACTTCTTCATTCTTGAACTACTTGACCGCCACAAGCGGCATGAAAACGGCAAAGCCTGATTGGTTCGTGATTTCGATTTCTTGGCTTGCAAAATTTACTTCCATATGCCCTGCGCCGCTCATGGCGCGTGCGTCAACCACGTATTTGCCGAGGCTGTTAGCCTTAATCGGCAAAGTAAACGATTCGTAATCGCTATCAAATATGCCATCGGCAGGTTCGGCAAATCGCCAGGCGTCGCCGTTAATCCGGTATTCCACATTCTTTACGGGGTTGCCGGCCAAATCATAGGCCGTTCCATGGATGGTTGTTTGCATATCAACAAAAAGGCCGTTAGTTAAAGGATACAGCTCGGTATTCAAGCCGCCATCAACCGGATCAAAAACATCGATAGTTGTGGAGGCATATACGTCAGACACATTGCCGGCAGTGTCAAGGGCTGCCATCTCCAGGGTATTTCTGCCGGCCGGCAGCGCCTTGACGGTAAGCGAATAGCCTTCAGACGTCTCATCAAAGACTCCGTCGTCGGCTTGGGCAAACTGCCAAGCGCCCTGATTAACGCGGTATTTGACCCCGGTGAGGGTATTGATCGTTACACTCGTTCGGCTTGGCGACGGATAAGGCACAATCTCGGCCGTACCGTGCAAGATCGCCCAATCATCAGTCTGGGAGATACTGCCAATGTTTACCGGTAGCGCAGTATCAAGGGGATCGAGAATGCTGTCGCCATCGCTGTCACGCCACCCTACTTGTCCGGCTGCATACGAATCGATGGCGCGGCTCTGGTAAGGAAATATTTGCCCACGCATAATGCTGGTGTCGTTTACGATGCAGTTACCATATTGGCTGTTTTGATTCTCAACATCCAAATAACCGGAGCGGTAAGTACAAGCTTGGTAAGCGCCGGGGTATTGATCGCGGGCGTGAAAAATATGGCCAACTTCGTGAGCTGCAACAGCGTCCATATTCGAAGGACCATACCCGTTGTTGCCATAGGTCATCACCAAATATGGCCCACCAAGATAGGCATACGCGAAAAAGCCGTCGCTAAAACGATTATCGCCGTCGGCAGAGCTGTCGACCACAAAAATAGTAAAGGCCCAATCCGTTTGATAAGCATTACGCAGCGCACTGTTGTAATCGCGAACTCGAGTGAAGTAAGAGGGCGCATTGTATCCCAAAGCAGCCATTGCCTCAGTGATCCAATACTGCTGATCCCCATAAGGTCGAGTAATAGGTTCGACGCTTGTGGGAAGCGGATTAGAAAAGTGGTCATCGTAGACGAAGCTGAGATTAGCCCGGGCATCCAGTTCGGCCCACCAGTTTAAGCCGGCAACAATTTCGCTAAAAACCTCGGTTTTTTCACTGCTGGTCCAGTCTTCTGAGGACGGGTCAAGAGCACCATTGCTCTCGACCAAAATAATGCCTACGGCTACAGAACCCGCCATATACTCGCTCGTCTGGTAGTAGCCGGGAGTAATGCTGGGTGCCCCGGCCACGTCAAGGACATTGTCGGCGGGCAGATCCGGCGCAAGAAAGGCATCTTCTTGGTCATCCAGCGGATGTTCTTCGATCAGTCCAATGCCATCCGCGGTCGAAGGTTGAGGTGCAATCAGATCGTTCCAAACCGCAGCCCAGCGACGGGCTTGGGGATCAAATTGTTCAACTGCTGCTAACTCAACTGGGCCGGTAAAGACGGCAGCGACGCTGGTTAGCGTCATCAAAGCCTGAACTGCCTCGGAGGGGACAGTCGCAATAACAGCCTGGTAAGGAAATATATGAGTGGCTCGCCCGCCACTTTCTTCAACAAGTGCTTTGACCTGGGCCAACTGCTGGGCGTTGCTCGACCCTGAATTTAATAAAATCAACGCTTGGACCGGAGCATTTGTTTGAGATTGACCGGAAGAAATAGGGCTCCATAGTGCCAGGACAAGAACGGTGATTAAGAATTTGATAATCTGTTTTTTCATCATGGTCAAGTACCAAGTCGTAACCGTTATGATTTCGGATAAAACAAACTAGAAGAACCAGTCGGAACCACCGCTTTAACGTTCTCATCCTATCAAACATTCGAATTGCGATATATGATGGCAATGTTTAGGGTACATTGGGATTTTGTTGAAAAATTATAGGAGAACCCCTGACTAAATTGCTCAAGCATGCTCGATTTAGTTTTGGATACAAGCTTGATTTGTGCTACCATTGGAGCCAAGCTAGATGAATTTTCGTGTACGAGGCCTTATGGAGACGAAACTCAATCCGCCAAATATCAGACCGGTTAGCGGTGCCCGATCAGGAGCAGAAGTGGGTTCCGTAGTTGGTCTGCACAAATGGCTGTGGCAGCCTAACCTCATCGTATTTATGTCCAGTGCCTGTATAATGATCTTGGAGCTGGTGGCAGGGCGAATTGTCGCGCCGTATGTAGGCGTATCGCTCTACACCTGGACAAGCATCATTGGAGTGGTTTTGGCTGGGATCAGCCTGGGGAATTATTTGGGGGGCTGGCTCGCGGACCGCTGGGCCTCGATACGGTTTTTGGGAAGCATTTTTTTGGGGGGAGGGATCTCTTGCCTTGGGGTTCTTATGGTGGATACGATCGGTAGGATTACGCCCGGTGATTGGCCTATCGTCGTGGAGATACTGCTGCTAACCACCATCCTGTTTTTCGTGCCGTGCCTGGTACTGGGCACCGTCTCTCCGGTTGTAGCCAAGCTGGCCGTGCGTGACCTGACCAAGACCGGTTTCACGGTAGGCAAGATCTATGCCGCCGGCACTGCGGGCAGCATCGTCGGCACGTTTGCCACGGGGTTTATGCTGATCTCCTGGTTCGGAACGCACCGGATCATTTGGGGCGTCGCCACCGTCTTGATTGCCATGGGCCTACTGTTTACACTAAGCAATCGCCGGTACCTCCTGCTGGCGATTGTAATGATCAGCGGGGGATCAGCCTTCGCCTTTACTCAGGACTGGCTGCGTGGCCCTTGCCTGCGCGAAACCAATTACTTTTGTATCAAAGTGCGAGAGCAAGAGCAAGATGGCGAGACGGTACGAGTGCTGATCTTAGATCGGCTGGTGCATAGCTACACCGACTTGGACGACCCCACGCATTTGGTGTATGGTTACGAACAGATGTACGCCGAAATTACGGCTTACCAGGCTCGTCGAACGAACCAGCTCCGCACGCTGTTCATCGGTGGCGGGGGATACACGTTCCCCCGCTACATTGAAGCAGTTTACGCCGGCAGCGACATTCATGTTATCGAAATCGATCCCGGCGTTACTACTGTTGCTCACGACTTGTTAGGTTTAAGTCCAAATTCGGAGATTTTGACGTTCAACGAGGATGCTCGTCTGTACTTAGAACGGGACCCGGATCAGCTTTACGATTTGATTATGGGTGACGCTTTTAACGATTTTTCGGTGCCCTACCATCTTACAACCCAAGAGTTCAATACCCGGATAAAAGCCTGGCTGGCGGAAGATGGCCTCTACGTCGTCAATTTGATCGACGGCGTACGGCGTGATTTTCTGCGTGCTTACCTGCGCACGCTCCGACAAACGTTTGACTACGTTTACCTGGCTCCAACCGCTGCCTCGTGGCGTAATTCGCCGCGTACCACCTTTGTTATTATTGCTACCAACAGCCGGTTAAACTTGGCAACCTTTGAGGATATCGATGCCGGCGATGGCGAACCAATTTTTGCCCGCCAATTATTCGGCCAGGAGGAAGTCGAGGCTTTGCTGGCTGAAGGACACGACGTGTTTCTAACCGACCAGTACGCGCCCGTCGACCAGATGTTAGCCCCGGTAATAAGGGGTGAAGTGTTAGAGTAAAAGGGGAGAAGTCTTAAGTCAGCTTGCCCAGCGTATTGACCATCTTGGCGATCGCTTCATCGGCCGACCCGTGCGCCTCGGGATGGCTGAGGCAATCGAGAGCATAATTTTCAATTAACAGGAGTGAAATTTGATGGGCCGCGCCTCGAATGGCTGCGAGCTGGGTGAGGATGTCCTGACAGTCCCGATCGTCATTTACCATACGGCGTACCCCACGCACTTGCCCTTCCAGACGGTGTAAACGCCGCTCAATATCTTTTTGCAAATTGGGTGACAACCTGCTCTTCATCGACGAAAGTTTCCAAAAGCTCAAACGCCGGGTATCCGTTCGCTAAATTTGAGATACCCGGCGCTGGCTGACTAGGGTGACGCTAAAATTGCGTCAACTTTGGTAATCACGGTGCTTGGTTGAGGTAAGCCGTACTGGCCATATACCGTTTCACCTTTTCCATCAACTACAATCAGTGTCGGTACGGCTCGGACACCGTAGCGCACTGCTGCTTCTTGGCCAACGCGGCTCAAGAGGTTGAGCCTTATGACCCTGGCTTTACCCTCAAGTTTTTTCTCCAACCCGTCAACGATGGGTTTGGCCACGAGGCAGGTGCTTCACAGGTTGGAATAAAAATCTAAGACGATGGGCTGCCCCGTCGTAACAGTACGATCCAGCATCGCCGACGAGTCAATTCCCGGTGTCGGCGTTGTCCGCAGCAAGATAAAAGCCAGGACCACAGCGGTGATCAAGGCTAGAAAAAACCAGTTTAAGCGAATCCACTCAACCAGCGCTGCCATCAATTTGTGGCTAACAGCATATTGTCGACACGTTGCTGAATCGAAGGCTTGGGGGCAGCACCCACCATACGGTCGAACAACTCACCATCTTTTACGAAGAGCATCGTGGGAATCCCCTGTACACCAAACCTTGTGGCCCACTGCGGATTTTCATCCGTATTAACTTTGGCGATGACAATCTTTTCGCCGTACTCTGAAGCCAACTCGTCCAAAATTGGAGCAACCATGCGACAAGGGCCGCACCAGGGGGCCCAAAAGTCGACCACGACCGGGGTGGAAGAGTTTATCACTTTTTCCTCAAATTCGGCATCAGAAACATGAATAGGTGTAGACATCTGGTAAATCTCCTTGATTGTTAAATAGAATTTTTCTAACGGCTATCGTTCTGCCAACGACGATTTGACGAGAGGAAAAAACAGTGCCTGCATCATCTCCTCAAGTCATCAATCTAACATTGACAGACAACTTTAGTAATATCCCAATTTTCTATCTAATACCCCTGGGGGGTATTAGATATATTATAAGTCAGTTAATTGTGATGTCAAATTCTTCGTCAGCACGCTTGGACCGTTTTTCTATTGAGTTAGACGAGACGTATGAACCTATTCTTACCTTCGACGGATATAGAGCGCCCTGTTAGGCTGATAGGTTTGTCCGAAATTTTAGGTAACAACCGTCACTTGCTGTCAGATTTTTGCCCGAGTTGGACGTTACTGGCCGGCGAAATGCCCGTCACTATACCACTGGGAAGTGGCCGTCACCTGACTCGTCGAAAATTCTATACGCATCCACGGCCAATCAGCGATTCGAGATTTTCTCGATCATTTGTTATAATAATAGGCTTGATTTACACAATTTTCGATATTAGAAACAGCTCAAATTATCACCATTGATCAATCTGTCGCCTTTACTCAAATTATTTAACCTGATACCGATCTATAGAGATCTAGCCGATGCGCTTCACCATGAGGCGTTCAACGACGCGCTGCGGCAACCGTTGGGCGTAATGACCGGTGTGCGTCCAGCCTTATTGGCTGCGTTGCATCTTGATTTGCAGCGTCCCATCCTATTTATTTCGGCCCGAGCCGACCGCGCCCGGATCCTGGCTGAGCAAACACAGGTTTGGGCAGAAAAGCCCAATACTGTCCATCGTTTACCCGATCCTGACTCGCTGCCTCATGAAAAAGTGGCTTGGGGCCAGCAAACCATTCAAGGACGTTTGGCGGCCTTATCGGCGCTAACCCAATACAACCGAGGTTCTACAGCCTTACCGCCCCTGGTAATCACTTCGGCTCGAGCGCTTATGCACCATACCCTGCCGCCCAGCGAATTTACGACCTTGTCCTATAACGTCGGCCAGCGAATCAATTTAAATCAAGAGGTTAAGCAGTGGGTCGAATTAGGGTATCAGCCTGAAGATGTCGTTGAATTACCAGGAAATTTCAGCCGGCGTGGCGGCATATTGGATATTTTTCCACCTAACTCCAGCGTACCGATTCGGATTGAGCTGTTCGGCGATGAGATCGACTCCCTGCGCAGTTTTGATCCTACAACGCAGCGCTCTGAGGAGCGCCTCAAAAGTTTTGCCATCAGTCCCGCGACGGAAGCCCTTCCCCGCTATGCCAAACGAGCTGCCTCACAGTTGAGCCGGTGGGATTTAAGCAATTTGCAGCCTAGCACGAAAATTGCTTTTGAAGAGGACGTGGCTCGTCTGTCCAGCGGCACTGCGTTTAGAGGCATCGAATATTATCTCCCTTTCTTCTACAATGGCGTTATGCCTCCGATTGAGGTAATTCATGGTGTCTCGATCCTGGATTATCTACCGGATAACGCCCTCCTGTTTATAGAAGACCCGGAAGAGTTGGCGGTGGTCGTCGATGAATTAGAGGTTCAGGCCCGAAACCTTAAAAAAGATTTGACCGATATTGGCGATTTACCTATGGAATGGCCCGTACCTTATTTTGGCTGGCAATTGTTATCGAAAAAGCTGGCTGCCCGCCACCCGCTGAGCCTGGGATTCACTCGACTTCATGAACATCTAACACCTGAGCGTGACCAATCACAACCGGGGGATTTTCAACCACCACGACCGAGCGGCTCACCAGTCGATCCGGCACCGCCTCATAAAACGTCTAATAATCCGGCGGCGCCAGCATTCAACGCCCAAACGTTAAGCTCCGATTCAGCGCAAAACACAGCCCCCTATCTGCTGCAATCCACCTTTGTCGCGGCCCCGGCGTTCGGTGGGCAGATCAAAAAGGTTTTGGAAACGATCGCCGACCGCAAAAAACGAGGCGAACGGGTCATCTTGGTAAGTCGCCAGGCTAAGCGGTTGAGCCATTTACTGGCGGAACATGCGGATCTCACCATCCCTCCGGTTGAAAGCCTTACCCCAGGTGATCCGCCGCCAGCCTCGGCAAGCATTACGGTGATTCACGGCACGTTAATAGAGGGTTGGAGCTTACGAAATACGCAGCAGGATGGCCAAACATCGCTGATTACCGTAATGTCCGACTCTGAGCTTTTTGGTTGGAAAAAACCAACGACGATCCGTCGGCGTAAAGCCCGCCGCGGCGTTACCCCCGAGACTTTCTTTGCCGATGTCAACCCCGGTGACTTGGTCGTGCATATTGAACACGGAATTGGTCGCTATGTTGGGTTAGTCAAGTTGGACTTCGAAGGGGTGGAGCGGGAATATTTGACAGTCGAATATGCCAACGGTGATAGACTTTACGTGCCCATTCACCAGGCAGACCGTTTGGCCCGTTATGTGGGCGTCGATGAGCACCCAGCGATTGTCAGCCGTTTAGGCAGCGCCGATTGGAATACCGTCAAGCGCCGAACCAGAAAGGCAGTCGAGGATATCGCCAAAGAGCTGCTAGAAGTTTACGCCAAACGCGAATTGGCCAGAGGGCGTGCCTTCAGTGCAGATACCGAATGGCAAATCGAGGTTGAGGATACCTTTCCATTTGTAGAAACTGACGATCAGTTACGCGCCATTGCCGAAGTAAAAAAGGATATGGAAAAGCCTAAGCCTATGGATCGGTTGATTTGCGGCGATGTCGGCTACGGCAAGACTGAAGTAGCGCTGCGCGCTGCCTTCAAAGCCGTGATGGACGGCGTGCAGGTCGCGATTTTGGCTCCAACAACAGTCCTGGCCCAGCAGCACTACCAAACTTTTCGGCAGCGCCTGGCGGCCTACCCGGTACAACTTGAGGTATTATCTCGTTTCCGGACCAAGCCGCAGCAGGCACAAACCCTCCTTAACCTGGTGGGCGGCACCACCGACATTGTGATTGGGACCCACCGTTTGCTGCAAAAGGATGTGGTTTTCAAGAATCTGGGGTTACTGGTAATCGACGAAGAGCAGCGTTTTGGGGTCAAGCAAAAAGAAACGTTGAAGGCCATGAGGACTGAAGTGGATGTATTGACCCTGACGGCCACGCCCATCCCGCGCACATTGCATATGTCGTTGAGCGGCGTGCGTGACCTCAGCGTCATCGATACGCCCCCGGAAGAGCGACTGCCTATCCAGACAACGGTCGCCGAGTACGATGAAACTCTTATCCGCCAAGCGATCCTACGGGAACTAGACCGGGGCGGACAGATCTTTTACATTTACAACCGGGTTATGGGAATTGAGCAGAAAGCAAATCGCATTCGCAACATTGTACCCGAGACCCGAATCGCCGTTGGTCACGGGCGGATGAGTGTCCGCCAACTCGAAAAAGTCATGATCGACTTTATCGACGGCGAATTTGACGTGCTGGTTAGTACGACCATTGTCGAAAACGGCTTGGATATGCCCAATGTCAATACGATTGTTATCGACCGGGCCGATCGTATGGGTCTGGCTCAACTTTATCAATTACGGGGACGCGTCGGACGTGGGGCAGTCCAAGCCTATGCCTATCTCTTGACCCCTAAGTATACTGAGTTGAACCCGGATGCCCGCAAACGGCTTGAAGCCATTGCCGAGGCCAGTGAATTGGGAGCTGGTTTCCGAATTGCTATGCGCGATCTGGAAATCCGAGGGGCCGGCGAGTTGCTCGGGGCCAAGCAGCACGGTCATATTGCGGCCGTAGGTTTTGACCTGTATAGCCGCCTGTTGGCCCAGGCGGTTCGTGAATTAAAGGGTGAAATACCGCCGCGTGTCACCGGAGATGAAGCTTCCGCTTATCTCAGTCCTCTATCCGATGGTATTCAACTAAATCTGCCTATTCCTGCTTATGTCTCGGAAGATTATTTGCCTGAAGAAAAGCTCCGGCTGCGCTTGTATCGCCGGCTGGCCGGTATTACGACATTAAAGGGTATCGACGAGATGGCCAGAGAGTTACGGGATCGCTTTGGGGATATGCCCACCCCGGTAGCCAACTTGCTTTACCAGCTCAAGCTAAAAATATTGGCTATGGAAGCGGGCGCTAAAGCCATTATCACTGAATCCGGGCAAATTGTTAGTCGGGCTGACAGTTTGCAGGAAGTTGATCGGGCCGGATTGCAGCGCCGGTTGAGTCCGGCGGCCAA
>JBFGLD010000089.1:0-10513 GCA_041576335.1 Anaerolineae bacterium
AGAGGGGATGGCCATCCCCTCTTTTTAGGCTGATGTTATTGGGGCCAGACTTGAACCTTGACTCCTATATCTGTGCAAATCCCATCTGTCAGGTAGAGCAGGCGTGGTAGCTGGAACCGTCTCGGTGACTAATTGTTTCATGGTGTCGACGAGCCACCTTTTGTCTTCGCGGCTAAAGGGGGCCTGTCGCGGGTCACGGCTGAAACAGAGCAGGGCTTGCTCGCTGTTAGCCATAGTAAATGATGCCACCAGAATGGAGCGGCCGGCCAGCGGACCAAGCTCAGTCGCCAGGTAGGTCTGATCCACATCGTCGGGCAGGAGCAAAGTTTGGTTTTGCTCGAAAACATAGCCTAAAATTCCCTGCTGGTAGGTCACCCCGCTAGGCCAGCGAAAATTCTGACCGTGGGTCGTCCGCCGGGTCAAAAAGCCCGACGTTTTATCCCCCTTATAGAGGGTGCTGGAGGTAGCAGACAGATGGGACGCTAACGTTTCCAGCATCGCCACCGGGGCGGACTGGCCGCTTTGTGCAGCCTCGGCCACTTCGGCAGAGACCAGCAGCCGCTGGAATAGCTGGTGATGCGCATCGAGCGTACGCTGCCAGGTGTAGCGGCGCGCTTTGGCCTGGGCCTGCCGGGCGTAGCGCGTGACTACCGCCGGGTGGTCGCGCAGGTAGCCCAACAGTTGCGCCAGCGCCCCAAAATCGCCGACGGGAAAGGTGAAGCCGACCTGGCCCACCACATCGCGCACGCCCGGCAGGTTGGAGGCAAGCGGCACACAGCCGGCGGCCATGGCTTCCAGCAGGACGATGCCAAAGGCTTCGGCCATCGTCAACGAGGGCAGCACCAGCACGTCAGACGCTTTCAGCACGGCCTGTAAATCTTCGTCGCTGACTTTGCCCAGGAAGTTGATGTTTTTCAAGTTCAGCGCGCGAGCCAAGCGGCGATAACTCTGCTCATGATGCCCGCCACCAATGATGTTGAGCTGCACCCCCGCCAGCATGGCCATCGAGCGCAGCAGCACGTCCAGCCCTTTGTAGGGGCGAAGCTGGCCCACAAAAGCAACTCGCAATATTTGGCCGGGTATCTTCTCCGTGAGAGGTTCAAACGCACCCGCCTCCACGCCCCAGGGGATGGTACTCAGGCTGTCGGCTGCCAGCGTGCCGGCAAACATGGCGGCATAGGAGGGGCTGGTGACGATCGTGTGTCCGGCCATAATCGCCATTTTCTTGTGAAGCCAGCTGTAGAGGTGGGACATCGGCTTGATGATCGCACCGGACAGGTCGATTTCGCTATGATAGGTTAAAATCAGGCGGTTGCGACGGCGTCCCCAGCCAAAGCCGCCGGCTAGCAGCAGAAACAGATCGGTAAACGTGGGCGCGGGCGCGTGGATGTTAATCAGATCGTAATTCTTAAGCCGGCGGCGCCATTTGAGCCAGTGAAAGATGAAGGCCGAGAAGCGAAACTCGCCAAAGCTGCGGCGGGGGATATCAACGCTGCTCAGAGTGTCCACGTGATGGCCGCGAGCCTCAAAACCCGCGGTAAGCTCGGCGGCTACTTTAGCCACGCCACTTTTGATGGGCGGCGCCTCAGCGATCACCTGCAAGATTTTCATTGAGCGGCGGCCGGTGGTTGATAGCGCAGCAGCCAGTGTGGGCTGAGCTACGGGTTGCGGACCAAAGCGCAGTTTGAGGACCAGCAGCATCGCCTCTAAAAAGATGGCTGTGTTCATTTTCGACTGTCCAAACTGGCGGTCCATAAAGGTAATGGGAATTTCGATAATACGGAATCCGGCTTGCTGGGTGCGGTAGGTCAGCTCAATTTGAAAACCGTAGCCGCTGGCCTGGATACTGTCCAGGTCGATAGCTTCCAGCACCTGCCGCCGAAAGCATTTGAAGCCGCCGGTCAAGTCTTTGATGGATGCCCCTAAAACAGTGCGAGCGTAAATCGACCCACCCTGGCTCATCAGCTTGCGCCACAGCGGCCAGTTTTTAGTGCCGCCGCCTGCTGTGTAGCGCGAACCGATTACAAGATCAGCCTGCTGGACGGCTTCCAGAAAGGCCGGCAGCCGGTGGGGATCGTGGGAGGTGTCGGCGTCCATTTCAAAGATGTAGTCTGCGCCGTAGGCCAGGGCCCACTTAAACCCGGCAATGTAAGCCCGGCCCAAGCCCTCTTTTTGGCTGCGGTGCAGCACGTGCAGGCGCGGCTCGGTCGCGGCCATCTCCTGCGCTAACTGGCCGGTACCATCGGGCGAGTTGTCGTCTACGATCAGCACCTCCAGGCGAGGGTCTTGAGCCAGCACCTCAGGTACCAGCGAGCGGATGTTTTCAACTTCATTATAGGTAGGGATAACGACGATAGCCTTCATATCCCACCTCCGACACTGCATCGCCGGCTGAGCAAAACCTCAATACGACGATGCAAATCTTCCTCTATAAAGGGTTTGCTGATATAGTCATCGCTGCCGGCGTTCATGCCCGCAATGAGGTCATTTACCGGCCGGGCGGTGCAAAGCAGCACCGGAATGGTTTTAAGCACCGGGTCGGACTTGAGGCGGCTCAGGACTGCAAAGCCATCCATTTCCGGCAGACCCAGATCTAACAGTATCAGGTCTACCTGCCGGCCCTTATCGGCCAGCAGGGCCAGGGTATCAACTCCAGTGGGACTTTCCAGCACCTCGTAACCCTGAATGTCCAGGTTTAAGGCAATCTGTTCTCGTAATGTCGGGTGATCTTCAACCACCAAAATGGTTTTGATCATTGTTTAGCTCCTTCAAAAGTTTACAAGGCCAGTGTATCACCCTTAACGATGCAAGGCTATGACCAAAGCGTGCAGATTGGCGGCAGGCTGTGTGCAAAAAATTGGGTCGAGTAAAATTGTTTTACACGTTTTTGCACGGAAACCAACCCCAATTGCACGCCAGCGACATATCTTTGCACATCATATCGTGTTAAACTGACCAATATCATCAACCGCAAGATCCTTCGGAATCAAAAATATGGAGAACAAGATGTGCACAAGCTTTCACATGCGGAAATCACTATTGATAGTTATAATTGGAGTAATCTTGACATTAGCCGGCTGTAGCAACGCGCCCTCCGGTCTGCCCGTAAAAATCGGCCTGATTGCGCCGCTGTCCGGCCCGCTGGCCTCATCCGGCGAGGCCATCCAACGGGGAATGCTTTTGGCGATGGATGAAATCAATGCCAACGGTGGCGTGCTGGATCGCCCGCTAGAACTGGTGGTACGTGACGTACAAAACGACCCCGAAGCCGGTATCGCCGCCTTGAAGGAGCTGGCTGAACAGGAACAGATTGTGGCCGTATTTGGCGGCATCTTCAGCCCGGTAATGATGGCTCAATTGGATACTCTTCACCAACTACAAATCCCCCTTATTAACCCCTGGGGCTCGATGACGGCCATTACCAATAATGACCGCTCGCCTAACTATGCCTTCCGGGTGTCGGTCAGCGATGAGCAGGCCGACGAATTTTTGGCCCGTTACGCCGTAGAGGTGATTGGCGCCAGTCGTCCCGGCGTTATTGCCGATAACAGCGGCTGGGGTGAGGCCAACGCAGCCGGGCTAACGCACTGGCTGGACCAACTGGGCGTTGAGGTGGCCGGCGTGGCTCGTTTTGACCAGGGTGATACCGATATGACCGCCAAATTAAAAGAGCTGCAAGCCGCCGGCGCGGACTCGCTGCTGATGGTGGCCAATACTGCCGAAGGCGCGGCAATTGCCCGCGGGCGAGCCACCCTGGGCTGGGACGTGCCGGTCATTAGCCATTGGGGTATTAGCGGCGGGCGCTTCTCGGAGCTGGCCGGGCTGGAAAACACCACCAATATTTACACCCTGCAAACCTACTCCTTCTTTGGCGACCTGACGCCCCGGGGCCAGGAATTTCTGCAAAGCTACCACCAACGCTTCGGCACCACAGAGCCTGAAGACGTGCAGGCCCCGGTGGGCGTGGTGCACGGCTACGATAGCGTTCATATACTGGCCGGGGCCATTGAGCAGGCCGGACGCACTGATGGCCCGGCGGTGCAGGTCGCGCTGGAAAATCTGCCCGTGTACGACGGGCTGGTGAAACATTACAACCCGCCCTTTACTCCCGACCGGCACGACGCCCTGGTGGCCTCCGATTACATAATGACCGTGTGGCAGGATGGCCGGCTGGTGCCGGCGCCCCGGCCGTATTTATCCCAGGTGAACCAATAACATGCGTTGGCCTTTGCCCAGCGTCTCCAGAATCTATCTCCAGTTTCTGCTGGCCCTGTCTTTAATTGCGGTCATTCCACTGGGGCTGGTGGGGCTGGGTATTGCCACGCTCGACCGGCGTACCCTGGCCGAGCAGTCGGCCCGCGAGCTAACCAGCATCGCTAGCGCCATTGCCGGTGAGCTTAACATTCAGCTCACCGGCCTGCTGCGAGATACCGATATCATCGCGGCACTGCCCAGCGTTGTTTCGATGAACCCGGTCCGGCAAAATCAGGTATTGCAAGAATTGTTTCTGCACAACGACCAGTTCAACACGCTGGATATTCTGGATACAACGGGGCAGCTACTGGCCTCTTCTCACCTCAATCGCCGGCCCGTCATTGACCCCAACACTTTTCAAGCAGCGACCGGGCGCGGCCAGCAAACCTGGTCTATCACCACCGACCCCAACAGCGACCAGCGGCTGCTGCTTATTTACACCCCCATTCGCAGCCCAGAGCGGCAGGTAATTGGTGTACTGGCCGGAACGGTCAACCTGCGCGACTTGGCGGCGGTGGTCAGAAAAGTGCAGGTTGGCAGCGGCCAGGCTTTTGTACTGGATCAGGCCGGGCACGTGCTGCTGCACCCCGATAGCGAGACGATGGCCTGGGCCGAGAGCGGGCCGTGGCAGGCCGCTTTTCAAAATAAGGAACTGGTGGGAACAGGGACAACCACGTACCTGAAAGCTGATGAACTTTACGATGCAGGATTCGCCTCGCTGGTGGAGTTCAACTGGACCGTGCTGGTAGAGCGCCCCAAAGCCGAGGTTGTGGCCCCGGCCCAGCGCGCTTTTTACTTAACCCTGGCGGCCGTGGTGCTTAGCGCCGGGCTGGCCTTCGTAACAGCATTGTGGTTGGCCGGGCGGTTGACTCGCCCCATCCGCCTGCTGGCTGAGGCCGCCCGAGCCTTTGCCCAGGGCGATTCGTCGCTGCCGCTGCCCCAAAAATTCAACCGGGAGAATGAACTGGGCGTGCTGGTCAACGCCTTTGCCGACATGCGCGAGACCGTAACCAGGCGCGAAGCCGCCCTGCGTCAGAGCGAGAGCCAAAACCGGGCCATTCTCAACGCTATTCCCGACATTATCTTGCAGGTCAATGCCGACGGCCGGCTGCTGGCCTGCAAAGCGGCCAACGAAGACAGCTTTCCCCTCTTCTCCACTGAGGCGGTGGGCAAAACCCTGCCCCAAATTTGCCCGGAGAGCTTTGCCCAAAAAGCCTTGCACATGGTGCGGCAAACTCTGCAACAGCCCGACCAGTCCCACCGGCTTGAGTGCCAATTGGCCACCGCCGGCGATGAGGCAAATGACTATGAAGCCCGCTTTGCGGTGAGCGGTTCCGATGAAGTACTGATTATGGTGCGCAACATCACCGCCCAGCGACGGGCCGAAGAGCAACTGCGGCTGATGCGCTCGGTGGTGCTCAACACCTCCGAGTCGGTCCTAATTACCGAGGCCCGGCCAATCGACAAACCCGGCCCCCGCATTGTCTACGTTAACGAGGCCTTTACCCACATGACCGGCTACAGCGTCGAGGAAATCATCGGCCTGAACCCGCGCATTTTGCAAGGCCCCCGTACCGACCGCGCCCAACTCGATAGAATTCGGACAGCGCTGACCCACTGCCAGCCGGTTCGGGTTGAGTTAATCAACTATCGCCGCGATGGCAGCGAGTTTTGGGTGGATTTCAGCATTGCCCCGCTCAACGACGATAACGGGCAGGTGACTCACTTTGTTTCGGTGCAGCGGGATGTGACCGACCGCAAACAGGCCGAAGCCGAACTCCAGCGCACCAAAGACGCGCTCGTGGCCGAGCGAGCCTCGCTGGCCCGGCGGGTGGAAGCGCGCACCGCCGAACTTAGGGCGGCCAACGCCGAACTGGCCCGCGCCGCGCGGCTGAAAGATGAATTTCTGGCTGCTATGAGCCACGAACTGCGCACGCCTCTCAACGCCATTTTGGGCATGTCGGAGGCGTTACAAGAGCAGGCCTTTGGGCCGCTCAACGCTGACCAGCTCGACTCGCTGCATGAGGTGACCGCCAGCGGCCGGCATCTGCTTGAACTCATCAACGATATTCTGGACCTGTCTAAAATTGAAGAAGGTAAAATGGAGCTGACTATGGAGCCGGTGTGGATAAAAAACGTTTGCCAGGCCAGCTTGCGCATAGTTAAGCAGTCGGCCCATCAAAAGCAAATAAAAATTATGTCCACCATTGACCAGACCGCCACCGCCATACCGGCCGACGAGCGCCGGTTGAAGCAAATTCTGGTGAACCTGTTGAGCAATGCCGTAAAATTTACCCCCGCCGGCGGGCAGGTTGGGCTGGAAGTCATTGCTGATGTAAGCCGGGAGTCCATTGACTTTACCGTGTGGGATACCGGCATTGGTATTGCCCAGGAAGATATGGCGCAACTGTTTCAGCCATTTGTGCAGCTAGACAGCCGCCTGTCGCGGCGCTACGATGGCACCGGACTGGGGCTGGCCCTGGTTTACCGCCTCACCGAGTTGCACGGCGGCAGCATTACGGTGAATAGTGAGCCGGGGCGGGGCAGCCGCTTCATCATCTCGCTGCCGTGGGCGGACGCGGCTGCAGAACCGGCTGAGACAGCGGTGGAGGCGCACCAGGTTATCGAGTTGGCCCCAATACTTGAACCCTCGCCGCTCGGCGAGTCAAACGCCACTGCTGCGCTGATTCTGCTGGCCGAGGATAATGAGGCCAATATCAGAACCGTGAGCCGTTATTTGCAGCGCAAAGGGTATCAACTGATTGTGGCTCGCAACGGAGTTGAGGCCATTGAACGGACCAAACAAGAACGACCCGCCTTGATTTTAATGGACATTCAAATGCCGGAATTGGACGGTCTGCAAGCTATTGGCCGGCTGCGGGCCGACCGGGAATTTGCCCACACCCCCATAATTGCCCTGACGGCTCTGGCCATGCCCGGTGACCAGGAACGCTGCCTGGCTGCCGGAGCCAACGTCTATCTCAGCAAGCCCGTGAGTTTGGGTCAACTGGCCCGGGAGATTGAGGCGCAACTAAACCTACAAACGGCGCAAAAGAATATATCCTAACCCTCATCTCGTCGCTGCCGGGACTTCCGTCTCCAAAATTGGGCCGAGGGCGAGGACCATATTTAAGAGAATCGAACAGAACCTCGGTTCGGCAAAGATGAATGAAAATTTTGTGGGAACACAAAGAGCCACGGAGAAACCACAGAGATTCACTGAGGTATTTCCTATTTTTCTCTGCGTATCTCTGTGACATCTCTGTGAAGCCCTGTGCAACTTTTTTTTCAGAGACGAACTGCATCTGCGATACCGCAACGAGCAATGAACATAGATTTCGTTCGTATATTCGCCCATTCGCATATTCGTATAGTCTCAGAGGAGTTGGCAAGTGAAAAAATCAACCCAAAAATCAGAGAGCGGATTGGTGAGTGGAACACTCAACCCGGCCGAACTCACCGAACAGTTACTGGCGATCATTGAAAATGCTCTTGATGCAGTCATTAGAATCAATGCTGCGGGGCTGATTACCGGTTGGAATAGTCAGGCCGAACAGATTTTTGGCTGGTCTCGCCACGAGGCCCTGGGATTAGAATTGAGCGAAACCATCATCCCGCCGCAGTACCGGGACGCGCATGAGCGCGGCATGCAGCACTACCTGGCTACCGGCGAAGGCCCGGTGCTTAACAAGCGCATCGAGATTACCGCTCTGCACCGAACCGGGCACGAATTTCCGGTAGAGTTGACCATCTCCCCCATCCAGATCGGCGATACGGTCATGTTCAGCGCCTTTGTGCGCGATATTACCGCCCGTAAACGGGCTGCCGAAGCCCTACAAGAAAGTGAGGCTCGCACCCGCGCCATTTTAGACTCCGCCGCCGAGGGTATTATCACCATTGATGAGCTGGGCATTATCGAGCTTTTCAACCCGGCGGCGATCCGAATTTTTGGTTACAGCCTGGATGAAGTTATTGGCCGTAATGTGTCGATGCTCATGCCAGAACCTGATCGCAGCCGGCACAATGGCTATATAGCCAATTACTTGGCTACGGGCCAGGGCAAAATTGTCGGCGTTGGCCGCGAAATTGAGGGCCAACGTAAAGATGGCACCATTTTCCCCATCTACCTGGCGATAAGTGAAGTAAAGCTGGCTAACCGCCGCATTTTCACCGGCATTGTGCGTGATATTACCGATTTGAAGCAGGCCGAAGAGTCGCTGCTCCAGCTTAATGATAAGTTGGAACAGCGTGTCACCGAGCGCACCGCTCAATTGCATCAAACTAACATAGAGCTAAGACACGAAATCACGGAACGCCAGCGGCTTGAACGGCGCTACCGCAAACTGTTTGAAGAGGCGCCGGCAATGTATGTAATTACCGAGAATGTGGAGCAGGTGCCCTATATCTCAGACTGCAACCAACTGTTCGCCAATACCATTGGCTACAGACGCCACGAAATCATCGGGCGACCCATGGCCGATTTTTATTCTGAGGACTCGCGTGAAGAAATGGTGAGCGGCGGTTATGAGCGTGCGCTCAAAGGCCAATTTGTGGCCGAAGAGCGGCAACTGGTGGGGCAAGCCGGCCAGATAATTGACACCTTGCTGAGAGTGGTCCCGGAACTGGATAGTGCCGGTCATGTGGTTGGCACGCGGGCCATGTTCATTGACATTACTGAACCGAAGCAGTTGGAATTTGAAAACGCCCGGCTGTACCAGGCCACCAACCGGCTGTACGAGGCCAGCCAGCAGCAGGTCAAAGAGTTAACCGCTCTCAACACCATCAGTCAGGCCGCTACTTCCACCCTGGATTTGGACCAACTCCTGACCCTGATTACCGACCATATTTTCAAGCTGCTGGAGATTGAAGCCGTCTCGTTGGTGCTTAAAGACCCGTCGGCAGATGAACTAATGTTTGTGACAGCCACCGGGGTGGGCGTAGATGTTGTCAAAGGCCCACCTATAGATGCAGATCAGGGCATTGTGGGCTGGTGTATTGAACATGGGGAGCCTGTGCTGGTGCCGGATACGACCGCAGACCCGCGTTTTTATAACCAGATTGACCAGATCAAAAATTATGCCACCCGCTCGGTGTTGTGTGTGCCGCTGCAAAGCAAAGGCCAAACCATGGGCGCCATTGAAGTGACCAACAAAACAAGCGGCCCTTTCAATCAACTGGATTTACATTTGTTCAAGTCCGTGGCGGCGCCGGTAGCCACCGCCATTGAAAATGCCCAACTTTACAAACGAGTCCATCGCCATGCGGCTGAATTAGAACAACGCGTGGCCGAACGAACTGCGGAATTGAGCGCGGTCAACGCCGAACTGGCCCGTGCCGCCCGCATGAAGGACGAATTTTTGGCCAACATGAGCCACGAACTGCGCACACCCCTCAACGCGATATTGGGTATGTCTGAGGCCTTGCAGGAACAGACGTTTGGCCCATTAAATGAGGAGCAGCTTGACGCCCTACACGATGTGACAGATAGCGGGCGTCATCTACTGAGCCTGATCAACGACATTCTTGATTTGTCTAAAATTGCAGCTGGCAAGCTGGAGCTGCAAATTGAGCCGGTTTCGGTTGAGGATATCAGCCAGGCCAGTTTGCGGCTGATCAAACAACCGGCCCACCAAAAACGGCTTAAGGTGCTGTTTACTCTGGATGAAATGGTTACGACCGTGCTGGCCGATGAACGCTACCTGAAACAAATTTTGGTCAATCTCCTCAGTAACGCCGTAAAATTTACGCCGGAAGGTGGCCAGATTGGCCTGGAAATTATGGGTGACACGGCTCAAGATTTAATTCGCTTTACCGTATGGGACACCGGCATCGGCATACCAGCGAAAGATATGGAGCGGCTCTTTCAACCGTTTGTGCAGCTAGACAGTCGCCTCGACCGGTCCTTTGGCGGCACCGGCTTAGGACTGGCCCTGGTTTACCGGATGGCAGAACTGCATGGCGGCAGCGTGTCGGTAGAGAGTGAACCAGGCAAAGGAAGCCGTTTTACAGTTACCCTGCCCTGGCAGGAGATGGGCAGCGGCCCGGAATCAGAAGTGGCCCAGCCAGCAGGATCAATCCCGGACCGCGCGGCTGATACCCTTCAATCCCCAGCGATAAATTTTGCCGGACAATCTGCCAATTACAAGCCGCTAATCCTGCTGGCCGAGGACAACGAGAGTAATATTAGGACATTTTCGCGCTATTTAAGCCGGGCCGGCTATCGGATTGAAGTGGCCCTGAATGGAAAACAGGCCATCAA
>JBFGLD010000090.1:0-10483 GCA_041576335.1 Anaerolineae bacterium
GGCTAAGTCTAAGACGGTAGAGGTGCGATGCGCCGTGGTCGTAGTGGTCGCGCTGACGCCAACGGAACTGGCCGTAACTGGAGCCAAAAAATGTGCGTATTGACTCTCCATATCCTTAACTTTGGCCGAAGCGCCCCAGCGTTGGTAGGTGTAATGAGCATCCCGCAGATAGTAACGGGCCAGCCGTGTTTGCCCGTTGGCTAGATAAAATCTACCTGCCAGTTCAAAAGCCAGGGAGGCATCGTTAAGATACTCCTGCTCTTGAGCCAAATCGATTGCTTGCTCATAATGGTCTCGGGCTTCGCTATTTTGGCCCAGGACCCGCGCCCGTTCGGCCTCGACCAGATGATATTTATGTGCATAGTTTGAGGGGGCATGCCTGGACCAAGTTTCCATTCTTTCCTGATTGGCAGCGACTTTTTTCAGGATGTTCTCCCGTTCAGGATTTGAAGCTTCCGAAAAAGTAGCCAGGCGAGCCAGCGAGTCGTAAAAAAAGACAGGCGGCGCAACAGGCATGGCTGACGCATTAGCAACGTATGCCTCTAACTTGTCCGCATGTTCAACTGCTGCCTGGATCTCCTGAAACCGATAGCAGAGGATCAATTTGTGGGTGTACAGATGAAGCATCGAGGTTAAATCATTTGTCTTTAGATGATGGGGGGCCATAACCTCTTCATCATATGCCTGACCAACTAAGCGGCACGGATTTTGAGCTTGGCCCATCAAGTTCAATACACCCTGCCAATAGATTTGCTGCCAATGAATCGTGGCTTCCTGCTTGAGTTGAATGATCGCCTGACTGTATTTTGCCATCTCTCGCTCAACATGCTTCAAATCCTGATCGACCAAGTATAAAACCTGACAGTAACTCGTGGCACTATTGGCGGCCATTTCTAGATCTCCGGTCTCCAGACCACTGTGATAGGCTTCCAGAAATAATGGCAACAATTCCTGCAGGGGTTCTTTATTATGTCTGATGAAGTTGTAAACCAAATATATCTTGGCTTTTAGTTCTTTAGCATTGTACCGGTCTAACAGACCTACAGCCAGATTGCCGAACTGATAGCCGGTATCAAAATCTCCAAATGCGCACAGAATAAGGCCGTAAGTGGCATATGCATAGGTGGACTCAACGGTGTTGCCGTGCTTGAGCGAAATTGCAACCTGTTTACATACAATTACGGGGAAGAGCTGGTTGATAGCGATATAGGCAATACTAGATACTGTAGCCATAAGGCGCATCACCGCCAGCTGAACCGGGTCCGCCATAGCCGGTAGATTGATTAGCGTGTCGACAGGTTGCCCGGCCAAGGCCGACTGTGTCTCCTGCATTCCCGCCATCATATCATCAAAACTGGGCTGTTCCGGCAGCGCCACGCCAAGCAAGCTCAGTACCGTGAGGCCCGTCTTGACAGCTTCCAGGAGTTTGAGTTGGGCATAGTAGGCCTGCATCTTCACTTCATAAGCAGTTACTTTGTCTAGCAGCGTCTGGGCTTGGGCTAAAACCTCCTCAGTTAAGTGCTCCGCTTCCTCAAACCGGTTGCTGAGATAGGCTGCCGTAGCCGCTTCTACATGCAGCGACAGGGTCAGTTCATACTGGCGCTGCCAGCTATGTAGTTCAGGCCTCGCTGCCAGGCCGTCACGTTCCTTCTGATGAAGGACTGGTTTAAGGGGGTCAAGCAGTTCAAGGCCAACCTGAAGGTAGGCAAAGGCCGGTTGATAGGCCGCCGAGTCCCTGGCCTTTTGGCCGGCCAGCAGATTTAATTCGGCTAGCTCATCTCGCTCGGCCTGGTCATCAATCAGGGCTCGACCCAGATTTAGGTGATTGACGATGTCAAATAACCGCTCCTCCCGCTCGCTTGGGGGGGTGTTCTTTAGCAATAATTGTCCGATATGCCGGTGCGTAACTTCCTTGCTCTCATCGGGTATGAGTGAATAGGCCGCTTGCTGAACGCGGTCGTGGGCAAACTTATAGTCAATCATTATCTCATCCGACAGACCCTCGATATCGATTTCCATCAACCTATAGGCATCGCTAAGCGGTAATATCATGCCCTCCGCCAAGGCCGGCCACAAGGTGACTGCGGTCAGATGGGGTGATTCATCAGATACTATGGCCAGTGTCTCCAAGTCAAATTGGCTGCCAATACAAGCTGCCATTTCTAACGCCGTTTGCGTCTCCGGAGGCAGCTTTTGGACCTTGCCTGTCATTAACTCCACAACATTGTCTGTCATCTCCTGCGCTCGAATCTGTCTTAGATCCCATTGCCACCCGCTCGATCCATAGTCAAAGGTGAGCAATTGTTCAGAATACAGGGATTTCAGAAATTCATTGATGAAAAAGGGATTACCACCGGTCTTGGTTAACACCAACCCTGCCAGCGAATTGACGTGCTCCGGGGTGTGGGAAAGGGCATCGGCTAGAAATTGGTTGACGTGGGCCATGGTTAATGGAGAAAGCGCAATATATTTGACTCCGGTCCATGCCTCCTCGATTTTCTCCAAGGTCAGTTTCAGCGGATGCGTTGCGTGTACTTCGTTGTCTCGATAAGCCCCCAGCAAAAAGAGATGCTTACTATCCGCAGTCATAAGGCGTTCGACCAATTTGAGTGATGCTCCATCGGCCCACTGTAAATCGTCCAGAAAAATTGCTAGGGGATGCTCTGGCTTGGTAAAGACATTGATAAAGTCATGAAATACCAAGTTAAATCGATTTTGCGCTTCAATGGGCGGCAAGTTGGGGACATCAGGCTGAGAGCCGATGATTAGTTCCACTTCAGGAATGACCTCGCTAATAATCTTTCCATTTGGCCCGAGTGCCGCCAGAAGTTTCTCCCGCCATGCCGCGATTTGAACCTCATTCTCCATGAGTAGTTGGCGTATCAATGACCGAAAGGCCTGGATTAGGGCTGCGTAAGGAATATTACGTTGAAATTGATCAAATTTTCCGCCGATAAAGTAGCCCCGCCAGTAGGTTATTGGCTTGTACACCTCCTGAATAAGGGCCGACTTACCGATGCCCGCATACCCCGAAACCAGCATTAATCTGCTCGCACCTTGGCTGACTTTGGCAAAACTCGCCAACAAGGTGTCGATTTCATGTTCTCGCCCATATAGCTTTTGCGGAATTTGAAATCGATCTGACATATCCTGCCGGCCCAAAGGAAAAGGCTCCATATGGCCGGCGGCTGGCCACTGTCTTAGACATTCGGCCAGGTCTGCCTTCAGACCAAGTGCTGATTGGTAACGGTCCTCCGCATTCTTAGCCATTAACTTCAGCACAATCTCGGCAATAGGCCGTGGAATGTCCGAATTGATCTCACCCGGAGAGGTAGGCTGCTGGGCAATATGGCAGTGCACCAATTCCAGCGGATCTTTGTTGGGAAAAGGAAGCTGGCCCGTCAGTAACTGGTAGAAGGTGACCCCAAGTGAATAAAAATCTGTTCGATAATCCATCGCGCGGTTCATCCGGCCGGTTTGCTCAGGTGAGATGTAAGCCAATGTCCCCTGCAGCACATTGGGATTTCGAAAGGTGGCATTTTCTCGCGAGAGTACGGTCGAGATACCAAAGTCAATGATTTTGATCTGCCCACTGGTCGGATTGAAAACGATGTTCGATGGGTTGATGTCTTTGTGCATAATATACTGCTGATGAATTTGGCCTAAAATTTCAGTCACCTTAATGGCTAATTTGAGGAAGTCGACCAATGCCAGCTTCCCGGCCAGCTTTAGCCGTTCGAGAGACTCACCCCCGAAATCTTCCAAAACAATCATCCAGTGATTGTGGTCACTTTCCATACTGTAAGTCGCGACAACGCCTGGCAAGTTCAATTTCCGGGTGACTTCATACTCTCGCTTGAACCAGGCTATTTGTTCCGGTGGCGGGTAAGTGTCTTTCAACACTTTAAGCACAACGGGATGCCCATCTGTTGCCCGCTGGCCACGATAGACCAGTGAGTTAGCACTTTCATATAGTGCTTCCGTAATCTGGTAGTTTGAAAAGGTTAGCATTTTTTAATTCCTCCTCCATCGTGTTCGAAATGTACCAGATGGGCACGCCCAAAACCGGCCAACCGTAGTTCACTTCAGGTCAGAACTACAGTGATCGGTTGTCATATCAACCCCACATCGGCTATGTTGAGACGTGAGCACGCCCATATGCGAACGAAGTCACAAAATACGGCACGTGGGCGTGCCGTGCCCATCAAGCGTTTGGCTCAGGGGGAGGATCCGGCGCGGGATCCGGATCAGGCGTGGGGTCCGGCCCCGGATCTCCAAACGTCGAAGCCAGTTGAATACGTTTGTTGGCAAAGGTGTGCGTAATCTCTTGTTTATCTCGACTTTCGATCACAAGCTGGTCCGCTTCAGATAGACCGGCCGCGTTCATTACGGCCTCAGGATTTGCCATAAAAGCTTGCTGTTTGACAGGATTTAGGGCCAGGTCGGTCAGGAAATGCATTAAATTACTCATGATAATCGTCTCCCTTATTAGTTATTTTTCGCAATCTTTTTCTGCATCAAACTTCAGTTTACGTAAAACAATATCGTTGCGGGCTCGATCGACCGCATAGGCCCGGTCAATCTGAACGGCTTGGCACAAGAAATAATTAGCTCTATCATCATCGCCTTCCAGGGCGGCCAAGCCGGCCAAGCTGCACAAGTTTGAGCTAACCGACTCCTGTAACACGGAATGGGCAAAATCGAACTCTACTCGGGCCTTAGCCGCTTTTCGTTTATCTGCCCCTGCTTTGGCCACCGCCAGGCAGTATACGGCCCAGGTATCGTTCGGATTGTTTTTCAAGGCTGTCTCGGCATAGCGTATGGCCTGTTCATAGTTCTTATCGTATAGTAATAGGACTGAATACTCAGCCTCCGGATTTTTGACGACGTTTAGGTCGATTCTCACGGCCGTCAATAAATCCTCAAAAGCTTCACTATTATTACCCATGAGCTTATTAATTGTGCTCCGGAGAGCATAAGCCCAAGCATAGGTATCATTTTGCTCAATGGCCTTATCCAGATCAGCTTTTGCCCACTGGTGATAAATTGACCAGTGTTGATGGGTTTGCCCCAACTCGGGTAATTTCAAGCGCCAGGTTGCGGCCCGGTGGGCGTAGGCCCAGGCATAAACTCCGCCACTCAGCTGTGTGGCTTGCGTGAAATCACAGATCGCCCGTGAGAAATCATCTGCCAGGAATTCAGAATTGCCGACAACAGTTCGTATCTCGTCAATAGTTTTCTTGCCCTCGTAAAGATCACGATAGGCGGAATGTGTTCGCCTATCTTCAGGCGGGGGTGTGGTAGCCGCAGGATCAAAGTGACTCTTATGTCTCTCTCTGATATATTTGAGGCGGTATACGTCACCCCGGTGGGCATAAGCCCAAGCAGATTGAAATTTTTGATGATCATACAAATCGATCGCCTTATCAAAATCTGTTAGGGCATTTTCAGAATCCCCCATTTGGCTAAGCGCTGCACCCCGGTGGGCGTAGGCCCAAGCATATTCAGAATTTTCATTGATGGCCTTGTCAAAGGCCTCACCAGCTTCTTCGAAAAAGCCCAGGAGGCGATAAGTCTCCCCCTGGTGGGCGTAGGCAACAGCGCTTCGGATAGTACCGGTGTTATGTTTATTCATTGGATAAATATCCCTCCTGGCACTAAATTTGACTTGCATCAACACTAGAATGTGTTTAACGTGGCCTAATGGTTATCCAAATATTGCTCCTTTCGTTAATCTCAGCGTCAAACTAAAACGTAAGCGGCAGCGACCTGAGAGCACGCAGGGCCACCGTTGTGAGCCAATCCGGGATTGGGTTGACAAGGCGTAAATTCGGCAGGCGCCGCAGAACCGTGTTAAAGGCAATTTCGGCTTCAAGGCAGGCCAATGTAGCCCCAAGGCAAAAGTGGGGACCGGAACCGAATGACAGGTGTAAACCGTTGTCGCGGCTGACATCGAAGGCGTCAGGATTAGGGAACTTGGCCGGGTCACGGTTGGCCGAACCGATCAAAGCGTAGACAATTTGACCCGGTTGGATGTGGTGATTGTGTACGTTAAGCTCGTCGACGGCGGGCCGAGCGATAAATTTAATAGGACTATCATAACGCAGCAGTTCCCCGACCGCTTTGGGCATCAACGCCGGATTATTCATTAACATCTGCAGTTGGTCAGGATGTTGAAGCAGGGTTAATAAGCCGTTGCCCAAAAAACTACGTGGCGCTTCGTGTCCGGTGATAAGCAGCATCGAACATTGGGCCAGCAGTTGGTCTGAGGTCAGCATGTTGCCCTGTTCTTCGGCCCGAATCAGCAGGCTAATCAGGTCGTCACCGGGATTCTTACGACGTTCGGGGAGGAGAGCCCGGAAATATTCAATGATAGCATTTAGGCTGTTCTGCGCACGCCAGGCTACATCGACCGTTGGCTTTGGCCCCATAAAGGTCACAACATCGTCTGACCAGGCGATGAATTTGGCCTGATCTGACGGGTTGATACCCAGCATCTCAGTAATAACGAGTACCGGAAATGGGTAGGCAAAATCGCGCATGAACTCCATGTGGCCGTTCTCCTGAACTCGGTCGAGCAGGAAATCGGCTATTTTCTGGATACGTGGGCGCATGGCTTGAAGAAAATAGGGCTTAAAACCCTGGTTCAGCAGTCGGCGTAACCGGTGATGTTCGGGAGCATCGTGAAACGCCATCCACATGGCAATTATGCGGTTGAATTCAGTGAATTCTCCCCTTACTTCAAGCGGAAGTCGGTTTACGATTAAGTGACTTCGCCGGGCGGAGAGC
This sequence comes from Anaerolineae bacterium, assembly GCA_041576335.1. Classification (GTDB taxonomy): domain Bacteria; phylum Chloroflexota; class Anaerolineae; order 4572-78; family J111; genus JANQQF01. The sequence continues at coordinate 6,790 of JBFGLD010000090.1, forward strand.
CGGTTGTCATGTAGGGCATTAACCACATCCGCGTGGCGCGGTAAAAGCCAGGCCCCCTCAGAAGAATTAAAATAATGGATCGAGCCGCCCGATCTTAGCTCATCATATATTGGGTAAGGATTGGCAATAAACTTGGCATCGTTAAACAATGTAGCCTACCTTATCCGGTTCCCCCCTTGGTCCCCTATCCGGTCGGAGATATTCCCAGCCGCGTCATCATTTCCTGATCCACCGGTGCTGGGGCTTTGGGAGGAACATACAGGCTGGCTACTTCTGTGAGCGAGGCTTCCGGCAGTCGCGACAAAGGAAGCCGTAAAATAATGGACTCGCAGACGGGATAAACGGCTGATTCGTAGACTATTACTTCGTGGTCCGGGTTATAAAATCTCTGCAAGACCTCAACTAATATTGTCAGGCCATGGCGATAAGCTCGCTTGTCGTAAAAAGCTAGGTTGCCGATTAGCGCAATCTGCCACAATATCAGGGCACTGGCAGGATCGAATTTGCGCCGGCGAATCAGGAAGTCTGTAGCTTCAAAACTCTGGCACCCGTCTAGACCCGGATCCAGACCGAGGTCAGCAAATAAGCAGTCCTCGGCTGAGATACCCGGCAGCATTTGGGCCTCGAAGCCTTCGCCCCGAGCCTGTCTAATCGCGCTGTGTGCTGAGTCCGTCAAGACGCCCGGATGACCATAGAAAACCGCGCAAACACGCCCACCTCGGCGAACTTCGGCTAGAATCCGCTCAACGATCTCCCGGTATGTTTCTCTTCGTCGCTGGCGGTCAGTATTGTAAGGCAGGGCTTCCGCCGTTGGGTTAAGTGTCCGCAGCCACTCGGCGGTGACGGGGTCGGCCACGGCGAACAAGACCTTGTCGGCTTGCTCTATCCACGCCTTCGCGGCCAGGGTAAGGTCGGCAACTAAATGAATGCCGGTGCCAACCACGGTCAACGAACCAGTAGACAAATTAATATTCCTCGTCTCAGGCATCGTGCTTTCGGTAGGCCCATGCAAAGTCTCCCTTGGGATTGATTGGAAATTGAGGTGAGCCGCTGGGATACGAGTCTGAAGTAGTGGAAAAAATGAATTAAACGATTGCATACGGTTTGATATCGGGGCCTGGCATGAAAGCGTTGGGGGCAAAGTTTTACAAGGTGATGGAAGAGATCCTAACAGAAATAACCCCTTCCAACGCGCCATTATAACATAGATAAACTCACGTGCAAAACTTGCTGCAAAATCCGACGCCGGAAGTCAATTTCGGGCCAAAGTCAGCATCTCTTGCACCACCGCCTCAAGGGACTTGGCCTTGCTTCTAGATCGAACCCTGCTCACTACCTCGACGGGAAGCTGAGGTTCCAATTCAGCCAGCAGGCGGGCGGCTCTATCTTGACTATTACGGCTGCTGGCCGGATGGCTGAGCACCAGGGCCAGAATTTCCACAGCCTGGTCCCACTTACTTTCTTCTGCTTTTATCAACAGAGGAACCAGCCCCACCAGCCCATCCAGGACTAAGGGCACGGCCTGAATATCTACCGCCAATTTGAGCGCCGCCGACAAATAAGCTTGGCCCGTTTGATAATCACCCAAGTCGCAGCTTACAGCACCCAACTTGGTGTGTGCAGAGACAATACCCCACTGGTTGCCGATTTCCTGGAATATGGCTAAACTGTCCCGGTACAACTGTTCGGCTTCTTGATACGCCTCCATCATCCGCAGCACGTCGCCAAGATAGCTGCGACACAAAGCAATTCCCCGGTAATCCCCAAGCTCCTGACAAATAGCCAAGCTTTCTCGAAAAAGATCTTGCGCCTCCGAGAATTCGCCCAAGGCATAGGCCACCTGCCCGAGCGTATTCAGGGAAAAAGTCACTCCCCGGCGATCGCCGGAATCCCGCTTGATGACCAGGCTTTCCTGGCAATACTGCCTGGCCTGCGGGTACTCTCCCTGTAAGTATGCTACTTGCCCCAATATATTGAGAGCAATCGTCCGGCTAAACGGATCGTCGATCTTTTGGCAAATAGTCAAGCTTTCTTGCAGCTGCCGTTTCGCCTGGTCATAGTCACCCAGGTGCCGGTGAACTGCCCCCAAATAATTAAGTGGAAATATCAGTTCTCGCCGGGCATCATCACCTGACGCGCGTAATATCGTCAGGCTTTCTTGCAGCAGCGACCTGGCCCGCTCGTGTTGGCCAAGTTGAAATACAAACCATCCTTGCCGTGCCAACAGCTTGCCCAAAACAACAGCTCGGAGATTGGATAAGGAAGATTGGGACAGTTGACTGTTTTTATTCTCCTGTACATCCCTACCTTGCCGCACTTCACCGAGGCCGGCCGCGGCCCTCCCGAAAGCCTCGGCCCCTTCCTGAAACCAACTGCGCATATCATAAAAATGAAATAAGCTTACCAGGGCCTGCTCGATGGCCGCCAGTTTATCTTGCGCAAGCGCATAGCGCCAACTTAGGCGCACATTCTCAATTTCCGAGCTAATTTCCACCAACGCCTCTTTTTGATTTCCTCTCTTCAACGCTGTCTCTCTCTGTTTGAGAAAGGCCGCGAAATATTGGCAGTGGCGCTCTTGAACTTTTGCTTTTTCCTGAGGGGTTTTATCGAGCTTTTCGGCGGCATACTGCCATACAAGGAGATGCCTTTCGTAGCGCCCGGCTTCGGTCCGGCGCAGCAGGGATTTGTCGGTTAGGATCAATAAGAGCGGCAGGGAGGCCCCCACCACCTGTTGGGCGGCTTCACGACGAAATCCCCCACGAAAAACAACAAGCTGCTCGAATACGCGCCTTTCCTCACTTGAAAGAAGTTGCCAGGAATAGTCAAACACAGCTCGCAGGCTGCGCTGCCGTTGGGGAACATTGCGCAAAGAAGTCGAAAGAAAATCTAGATTATGTTCTATCTCCTGGACAATTTCCTTACAGGAGAGCATTCGCACCCAGGCTGCAGCCAGCTCAATGGCCAGTGGAACGCCTTCAACCAGTTGACAGATGCGGACGATACAGGCTTTTTCGTCATCAGAAGGCGAGAAGTTCGGAAAAACTGCTTGAGCGCGCTGCAAAAATAATTCAAAGGCGCTATATGTTTTCAGCTCGCCCCCCACGGTATCCTCGTGTTGGGGAGCCTGTCCGGCCCCGGTCAAGCTTGGCTGAAAGGTACGACTTTCAGGGCGGCTGCCCGGCAGATCGGGCACCTCCAGACCCTGAATCGGCAGCAGATGCTCCCCCTGCAGGTTAAGCCGTTCTCGAGAGACGGCCAACATTTTGACGTGGGGGGCATGTTCGAGGATGTCAGCTACCAAATCCACGCCTGCCAGGAGGTGCTCAAAGTTATCCAGCACCAGGAGCATTCGTTTTTTACGCAGGTAATTCAGAAGCTGGTTTGTTGGGTCCGCTCCACTGTAGAAAGAGAAATCTAAGGCATCGGCCAAAGTCGAAACCAGAAACTCAGCCGAACTTAACGACTCCAGGGGAACAAAGTAGATGCCGTGGGAAAAATCCGCTTTACCGGCTTCATCTCGGCCGGCCGCTTGGCTTAGCTCGGCCCCTCCCGCCACCCGGGAGGCGGCCTGAATGGCCAAACGGGTTTTGCCAATGCCACCGGGTCCAATCAGCGTCACCAAGCGTGAGGCTGGATTATCCAGATGATCGAAGATATGGGTGAGTTCCGTGGTTCGGTTGATAAAAGGGGTAGA
>JBFGLD010000091.1:0-10432 GCA_041576335.1 Anaerolineae bacterium
CGCGCGACCGCCTGGCAGCAGGGAGCCAGATCGTTGAGACCCGGCACGGGCCGATCGAGTACACCACCTGGGGCGAGGGGCCACCCGTTCTGGCGGTGCATGGTGCGGGCGGCGGATATGATCAAGGCATCTCGATTGCTCGCGCCTTCGGCGGTGAGGGCTTCCGCTGGATCAGTCTTTCCCGCTTCGGCTATCTCCGCACCCCAATGCCTGCCGATGCCTCCACCGCCGCCCAGGCGGATGCGTTTGCCGACCTGCTGGATGTCCTGGGGATCGAGCGGGTCGCCATATTGGCGATGTCGGGAGGCGTGCCCCCTTCGCTGCAGTTTGCCCAGCGCTACCCAGAGCGAACCGCTGCGCTCGTGCTGCTCTCGTCCGCTCCGTATACCCCACTCACCGCTGCCGAGCAGAAGCTCCCGGTGCCGATCTGGGTCTATCAGGCGCTCTTTAGCTCGGATTTTCCTTACTGGTTGTTGCAGAAAGTGGCCCGTCCCAGTCTGGAGCCGATGTTCGACATTACCCCTGCCTTGCGGGCCGGGTTGCCGCCTGAGGAGCAGGCGTTCATTGCCGGCCAGGTTGATGCGTTCCAGCCGGTCACCGAGCGAATTGACGGGGTGCGGAACGAAGGAGCCGCGATTGATCCAGACGCGCGCTACCTCGTGGAAGAGATCACGACGCCAACCCTGATCATCCACGCCAGAGATGACCATATAAACCCGTTCAGCTTTGGCGAGTACACCGTACAGCATATCCGCGGCGCCCAGTTCCTGCCCCTGGCGACCGGAGGGCATTTGCTGCTGGGGCATCATGCCGAGATCCAAGCGAGGGCGAACGCGTTCCTACGACAGTACGCAACCGGAGCCAAATAATGAGCACGCCTGGCGCAGACGAAAGCGGGGCCATATAATAGCAGAGCTTGCCCTCAAGGCTTATCAATTGAGGTAATGGAAAAATCTAAATTGGGGATTTGAAATCAATGGGCTTAAAAGGCACATGTCGTCGCATGCTTTGGAAATACTGGTATCCATACATGACAAGGTTAACAAAAGATGCATCGCTAATTTTTCTCAATTACGGTTATATTGACGGTAGCTCAATCAATCTGCAACCGGCTGATGAAGCAAACCGTTTGTATATACAGCTTTATCATCACGTGACCGGGGCAATTGATTTGACGGATATGGACGTGATGGAGGTCAGTTGTGGACATGGGGGTGGTGCATCCTTTGTTGCCCGCTATCTGCATCCAAAGACAATGTTGGGGGTTGACCGAAACCCGAATGCTATAAAATTTTGTCGCAATCATCATGCGGTTAGGGACCTCTCCTTTGTTCAAGGCGATGCTGAGGCCCTGCAATTTGATGACCATTCGTTTGATGCAATTATCAAAGTAGAGGCCTCACATTGTTACGGCAGTATGACCCGGTTCCTTAAAGAAGTCGCCCGACTGCTTCGCCCCGGTGGATATTTTTTATCTGCCGACTTCCGTACGCAGGCAGGTTACGCAATGTTGAGCAGTCAATTGATTCAGTCTGGCCTGGAAATTATCAAAAAAGAAAATATCACGCCCAATGTGTTGCAGGCTATGGAAACCGATGATCAGGCGAAACTTCAGCTTATCCAACAATTGGTGCCGGGAATATTACATAAGCCTGTTGCCCAGTTTGCCGGCGTTAAGGGGTCGAACATTTTTAACGGATTTGAATCCGGGAAAATGATCTATTTAAGTTACGTGCTGCGTAAGCCACAGGTGTAATGTGAAGGGCTGTTGGCTCCACATTGGGGTTTTGGCTTGCTCGAGCATTTTACGGGCTAGAATGGACCGTAACTTTCTGTCGAAATCTTTCCGCTGGTCCATAAAGCTCTTTTATCTCTCAATAGTTCTCTTGGCCGGCCGCCTGAGTTAGAGTCGCCCAGAGACACTCAGAAGGCTTAATCAAACGGCAGCCATTTTTGATCGCTCTGGCTGCTTTCGACCACTTTCTCGATAAATTTGATCCCGCGCGCACCGTCGGAAACCGTGGGGAAATCCAATTCCAATTCGGTCGGTTTTTGGCCCAATAATTTGGCTCGCATCGTGTCGGTAATGTTCATATAAATGTTGCCGAAAGCTTCAAAGAAGGCTTCGGGATGGCCAGCCGGCAGATGGGTGGTTCGCGTGGCCGCGGCGCCAAGGTAGCCGTTACCCCGTTTATAAACCTGGGTTGGACCGTCGGGTGGATTAAAGTAAAGCCAATTGGGATGCTCCTGCTGCCAAAGCAGGCCGCCTTTGGTGCCGTAGACCCGGATGTTGAGGCCGTTCTCTTCGCCGGCAGCGATCTGCGAAACCCACAACACGCCGCGAGCCCCATTTTTGAAACGCAGCAGCACGCTGCCGTCGTCATCCAGGCGGCGACCCGGCACAAACGTATTCAGATCGGCACACAGGCTGTCGATTTCCAGGCCGGTGATGTAGCTGAGCAGATTTTCGCAGTGAGAGCCGATATCGCCCATGGCTCCGGCAATGCCCGAGCGCGCCGGGTCGGTCCGCCATTCCGCCCCCTTTGAGCCTTCATCTTCCAATTTATCCAGCAGCCAGCCCTGCCGATATTCGACGACGACCCGCTGGATCTTACCCAGCTTGCCCGACCTGACCCAGTCGCGGGCTTCTTTGGTCATGGGGTAACCGGTGTAATTATAGGTGACCCCGAAGACAACATCGTGCTTTTCGACGGCCTTGACCAGCGCCTGCGCCTGCTCGCTGGTGTGAACCATGGGCTTATCGATCACCACGTTAAAGCCGGCCTCGACAAAGGCCAGGGCCGGCTCAAAGTGGGCGTGGTTGGGGGTGACGATCGACACATAGTCGATCCGCTCGCCGTCGGGCAGGGCGCTTTCTTTTTCAAGCATCTCCTGCCAGGTGCCGTAATTTCGCGCCGGGGGTAACAGCAAATCTTCACCGGACAGCTTGGCTTTAGCCGGGTCGCTGGAGAGCGCTCCCGCTGCGAACTCGGTAAAGCCGTCCGAAATGGCAGCCCGACGATGAACCGCGCCGATGAACGAGTCCCGGCCGCCGCCGATTTGCCCGAATTTCAATTTGCGTTTTAACCTACTTGACTCATCTTTGCCGCTGACCATGGGTTATGCCTCCTGATAATTTTCTAGCACCCTTTATACACTGAATTTCTATTTTTTCCAAAACGCCCACAAAAGGCAACCTTTATCGATTGTGTCCACGAGTCTGCCGATGGGTTAGCGCCAATATGCTTGACGATGATACTATTGGCGAATTATTCTCTTTATTCAAATTGAGGAGCGAGGCACGCCCACGTGCCGCTCTTTGGACCGTTCGCACGTGGGCGTGCTCACTCCGCCTGATGTCGCCAACAGTATCAACGATCATCTTAAAATCGAGCTTTAAGCGGCCGGTTTGTTTCCTTAAAACCCAACCGGTTAAGCTGGGTTTGGGTGCATTTCTATTTGGGGGCAAGGTAGAACCACTGAGGCACTGATAAAAATGAAAGCACTGAAAATCCCTTTTTTGGCCAAAGATCGATTCAGAATAGGGGGCTTGCCTTTCAATCTATACTGAAATTAGGTTGAGATCAAAACTTTTTGGCCAAGACATGAGGCGTGTAAAAAATTTCGAACTCAATCCGTTCTCAGTCTAGGTCGAAAAATTCAGTGCAATTAGTCCATTCAATGCTTCAGTGGTTCACAATTCAACTCGCAGTATAACTGAAATGCACCCGCTGGGTTTCTTCGCTTGTTGAGCGGTAACAGACGTGATAAAATGAAATGACCTCTCCAAGGGTTAGCCTCAACAGTCTATCACAGTTTCTTTGGCCTAGATTGTGATCGCCGGTCAGGTTTTCTGACCCGAGAAGCTGTCGCCTTCATAAGCAAGCAATGTTCAATATTGGGCATTTCACTAGAATCATAGTTAGGCATAGATAGGGATACACATAATGAACGAGCATGAAAAGATAAACTATGTGGAGTTTCCGGCGAAAGATCTACAACGAACAAAGGATTTTTTTACACGAGTATTTGGGTGGTCATTTCAAGACTACGGTCCTGACTATACTGCTTTTTCTAACCAAGGTCTTGATGGGGGCTTCTTCAAGTCTGACTTAGAGTCGTCCACACGCCATGGTGCAGCACTGATTATATTTTATAGTCAAGATCTTGAGGCGACCCAGGCCAAGATCGAGCAAGCCGGTGGGATGATAATTAAACCAATTTTTTCATTTCCGGGTGGCCGACGTTTTCACTTTGCTGAGCCAAGTGGCAATGAGTTTGCAGTATGGTCAGACATAAATCCATAGCAGGGCGCTCTACCCGCGCCTACCGGTACCAAGCTCGCTGCGATAGGAGTGCTTGGTCGTTGAACCGCCTGTTATTGCAGTCCTTGTAATCTACTCGTCGAAGCGTGAGAGGAGGTCACAAGGAATCACCTGCGATGCTGTGCAGGTTCATCCTGCATTTGAGCCGGATAGGGGCTGTATTGGGGGGAATTTTTGAAGATGAGCGTAGTTTTTCCACAGATTGAAATAGGAGATGACCCCATTGTGATCATGGATTTTGTGCAAGCAGTCGAAGGTATGGGCTACGACTGCTTGCACGTGCCCGATATGGTCATCGGGTCCAACCCTGACAGACCGGGTGGAATAAATAGAGGGCCGCCCTTCAAGCAGCTAGGTTCTGGCTCATTTAAGTAAGCCAAGTAATTAGGCGTTAAACTGGATTCTATTGAAATCGTCTTTAGCAGCACAACGGTAGCAGTGTTCTGTGACAGGATGCCAGGTAGCAGACATGTGCGCAATGCGAAATTTTATTGTCGTACCTTACAATCCTCGTTGGCCGGCCTTGTTTCAGCAAGAGGCAGGCAAAATCGGGGCTGTTTTTGGTCAAGAATGCATCGCCATACACCACATTGGCAGCACCTCTATCCCGGGTATGAGTGCTAAGCCAATAATCGACATTATGCCGGTTGTACCTAACATCGACCAGGTCGAAAGCTTTAATCCGGCGATGATCCAACTCGGCTACGAGCCAAAGGGCGAAAATGGCATTCCAGGTAGACGCTACTTTGTCAAAGGGGGCGATGCAAACCGAACCCATCATGTCCATATCTACGAACCGAGTAATCCCGAAGTAATACGGCATCTATGTTTTCGGGATTACTTGATGGCCCATGCAGAAGAAGCACGACAATATGCTGCCATGAAAATAACATTAGCCCAACAATATCCGCACGATATTCTTGGTTATATGGCCGATAAGGATAGTCTTATTAAGGAGACTCTTCAAAAAGCCCTCACCAGGTGGTGACGATATTTTGGCAAGCGCCCCTTGATCCGGAAGAGCCAAGGTGGTATAGCCGGAACAGGGTGAAGCTCCGGTAGCCAAGACCCACCAATGGCTATTCAAAAAATATGATAATACTTGTCTTCCGCAATCGACGATGATATCGTGGTGAGTTACGTATGAACAGAGTAACAATCTCCCCAAAATATCAAATCGTTATGCCGCAAGTCATTCGAAAATCCTTAGGATTGCAACCAGGCCAAAGGGTTCAGGCCATTCTTTACGAAAATCGGATAGAACTTATTCCGATTAAACCGATGCAGTCCATTCGCTTATGGCTTTATCGTGATTGCGAACCTGGCTTGGGCCTACCATTATGCAGCCATGCTGGGGGTTGTTAATGTAATCTGCGCCATCGCTGTTTGGAATTGGAAACGCTGGCACTGGTTGGTCTGGCCTTAGCAGCGGTGGCCGAGCTAGGTCTGGCTCTTTCCGGTTCCGCCTCGCTGCCGATTGCGCTGGCAATCTTGGCGGGCTTCATATTAATAATCGTCTTGTCTTGGCCCAAACGGGCGAGCTTTGGATTCCAGTAATCAATTTTGAGCTTCCCCAGCTTAGTTGCAGTTGCAGCCAATCGTTGTAGAATACAACCCATCATAAATCTTAACCCATTCAAAGGAGTCAGGAATTATGGCACGACCTGTTACTTTATTCACCGGCCAGTGGGCCGATTTATCTGTTACAGAATTGGCCAAGAAAGTGAGCGAGTGGGGCTACGATGGCTTAGAACTTGCTTGCTCGGGCGATCACTTTGAGGTGGACAAAGCCCTGGCCAGCGACGGCTACCTCCGGGCCAAACGTGACCTGCTGGAGAAATATAGTCTGAACTGTTGGGCCATCAGTAATCACCTGGTCGGCCAGTGTGTGTGCGATCGCATTGACGACCGCCACAAAGGGGTTCTGCCCTCCCGCCTGTGGGGTGATGGCGATCCCGAAGGGGTACGCCAACGCTGCGCCGAAGAAGTCAAAAATACGGCCCGGGCTGCCGCCGCTTTTGGGGTCAAGATTGTCACCGGCTTTACCGGTTCCTCTATTTGGCATCTGCTCTACTCATTTCCGCCCAACGATTTTAGCGTGGTCGAGGCGGGCTATCAAGACTTTGCCGACCGCTGGAATCCGATTATGGATGATTTTGACGAAGTCGGGGTCAAGTTTGGCTTGGAAATTCATCCCACCGAAATCGCCTACGATTTTGTAACCACCGAGAAAACGTTAGCTGCCATTGGCCGCCGCCCGGCGTTTGGGATTAATTTTGATCCCAGCCACTTTGCCCATCAGCATCTGGACTCGGCTGCCTTTGTCGAAGCCTTTGCCGATCGCATTTATCATGTTCATGTTAAGGACTCAAAAAAGCGAATCGACGATGGACGGCGCAGTATTCTCGGCTCTCACCTGAATTTTGGTGATCCCCGCCGAGGTTGGGATTTTGTATCCCCGGGTCACGGCGATGTTGATTTTGAATCGTTGTTCCGCGCGCTCAACCGCACCGGCTACGACGGACCGCTCTCGGTTGAGTGGGAAGACAGCGGCATGGATCGCGAGTGGGGGGCACCCGATGCTCTGGCTTTTATCCGCCGCTCGGATTTTGCACCGTCAGCCCACGCCTTTGATGCGGCTTTTGCCAGCGACGACTAAATTGTGCCGAAGATCTAATTGCCCGGTGTCATAGCTGCATTTCTATCCCTATTAAAGGACGTTGATGAATGAGCTGATTAAATATTTGAGTGGGCAGTCTCGATCAATTCTGACGACCTTGAGCTTTGTTGCGGTCGTACTGCTGGGAGTCATTGATCACGCGACGGGTCCGGAACTCTCGTTCTCAATATTTTATTTACTCCCTATTTCGCTGGCAGCCTGGTTTGTGGGGAAATGGCCCGGCATACTCATCTCAATTGCCAGCGCCGTTACCTGGCTCATCGCCGATGTCGCTTCCGGAAATATCTACTCAAATCCGGTTATTCCCGGCTGGAATGCACTGGTCAGACTCGGTTTCTTTTTTGTTGTAACCCACACGCTGGCAAGTTTGCATCAGGCCAAAGTGACGCAGGAAGAATTGATTCACTTCATTGTACACGATCTCCGTTCACCCTTGGCTGTCATCACCTTGGGACTAGACGGCTTACAACGATTCCCGCACCAGTTGACCAAAACACAACAGCGGCTGGTCAAGAGTACGGTGGTGTCAGCCCAGTGGATGTCAATCCTGATTAATTCGTTGTTGGATTTACCGCGTCTTGAACGTGGAGATTTTCCGCTGCAGCTAGGTCAAATTAACGCGAATGAATTGGTCGAGTCCTCGCTGGCGCAAATGACCTTATGGGCGGATCGGGCCGATCTTAGCCTCGTTGCCGAATTTAGCGGCACTGCAAACATGATTTATGCGGATCAAGATATAACCAAACGGGTGTTGCTCAACCTCTTAAGTAACGCCATCAAGTTCAGCCCATCCGAGTCGGTGGTCAAGGTGTATGTTGGGCCGGCCAGGGACAACATGCTGGCCATTAGTGTCGTCGACCAAGGGCCGGGCATTCCGGAAAAGTGGGTTGATAAGGTCTTTGAAAAATTCGTTCAGATCGAGGCCCGCAAAGGTGGTGCTGCGATTGGCAGCGGCCTCGGGCTAACTTTCTGTCAATTGGCTATCAAAGCTCAGGGCGGCCGAATCTCGCTCAAGAACAATCCTGACCAAGGCACGACCGTGACCTTTGCCCTGCCGTCTCTTATGCAGCAGCCGGGCGGCGCACGTCGTGCTAACGTGCCCAATGTCAGCGGTTAAGTAGAGGCAGGTCTTGCCACTCGCCACCGCTGATGAAAATGGATTAGGGAACACGGAGGACACCGAGACGGCACAGAGATCCGCAGAGTCTTTTTCAATTTTCTCTCAGTGCTTCTCTGTGTGTCCTCTACGAAACTCTGTGTAATTGTTATTTCTGAGGGAGGACTGAAATGTATCAACCAAAACCCGAACACAAATTTACATTTGGATTGTGGACCGTTGGCAACATTGGCCGGGATCCGTTTGGCGAGCCCGTTCGTACGGTAATGTCGCCCGCCAATATTGTTCATATCCTGGCTGAGGTTGGGGCATGGGGTGTTAACTTCCACGATAACGATTTAGTACCCATCGACGCCGCTCCGGCCGAACGGGACAAAATCGTGGCCGAATTCAAAAGAGCGCTCGATGACTCCGGCATCATTGTGCCAATGGCCACCACAAATCTATTTACCGACCCTGTTTTCCGCGACGGGGCCTTTACCAGCAATGATCCCAAGGTACGGGCTTATGCGCTCCAAAAAACGATGCGGGCCATGGATCTGGGTGCTGAGCTGGGGGCCAAGGTGTATGTTTTTTGGGGCGGTCGGGAGGGCACCGAAACAGATGCGGGTAAGAACCCGCTGGACGCCGTCAAGTGGTTCCGCGAGGCCATCAATTTTCTATGCGAATACAATATCGACCAAGGCTACGATTTGAAATTTGCCCTCGAAGCCAAACCTAACGAGCCCCGGGGCGACATCTATCTGCCGACGACCGGGGCCATGTTGGGCTTCATTGCCACCCTTGACCATCCCAGGATGGTCGGCGTTAACCCGGAAGTCGCTCACGAGCACATGGCCGGTCTCAATTTTACCCACGCCGTGGCCCAGGCCTGGGACGCCGGCAAACTGTTCCATATCGACCTGAATGACCAGGCCGCCGGCCGCTATGACCAAGATTTTCGCTTTGGCGCACACAACCTGAAGTCGGCCTTCTTCCTGGTCAAATTATTAGAAGACGTCGGTTATGCCGGGAGTCGCCACTTCGATGCCCACGCCTATCGCACCGCCGATATCGATGACGTTAAAGCGTTTGCCCGGGGCTGTATGCGAACCTACCTTATCCTTAAAGAGAAGGCCCAAAAATTCGATGAAGATGATGAGATTCAAGATCTTCTGGCCGAGATTAGGGCTGATGATGGCTCGATGGCTCAGTTTTTAGGTGCCTACTCAACCGAAAAAGTTTCGGGGCTCAAAGCCCATGCCTTTGATCGCGAGGCGATGGGTCGGCGGGGGCAGCCCTATGAAAGGTTAGATCAATTAACAGTTGAGCTGCTGTTAGGAGTGAGATAATGCCAGGCATCTTCCGCTTTTCGTTTGGCCCCTGGAATATTCACGAAGGGGCCGACCCGTTTGGGCCGGCGGTGCGGCCGGCGGTATCCTTCGCCGAAAAATTGAAGCTGTACAAAAAGCTAGGTTTCGATGGCGTCCAGTTTCACGACGACGACGCTGTGCCCAACCTGAATGAACTCTCCGCGCCGGACGTAGAAAAAGCCGCAAAGGCAATGAAAACCATGCTCGACGGCGAAGGGCTGGCGGCCGAGTTTGTCGCGCCCCGTTTATGGGAAGATCCACGCACGATAGACGGCGCTTATACCTCAAATAATGAGGCTGAGCGGCGGTACGCTCTCGACCGAACTCTGCAGGCCATCGACATCGCCAAGGCGATGGGCTGCGACAAAACGGTGCTTTGGCTGGCCCGTGAAGGCACCTATATCCGCGAAGCCAAAGACGCCACCCGAGTGGTGGAGCTGCTGGTTACAGCGATCAACAAGATGTTAGCCCATGACGCCGATATCAAAATTCTGATTGAGCCTAAACCTAATGAGCCGATGGACTTGGCCTATATTCCCACCATCGGCCACGCGATCGGCCTGGCCTACCTAACCGACGATCCCGGTCGGGTTGGGGCCCTGGTCGAGTCGGCCCACGCAGTACTGGCCGGGCTGGATCCCTCCGACGAAATGGCCTATGCTCTGGCCCACAATAAACTGTGGAGCGTTCACCTCAACGACCAAAACGGTCTTAAGTTTGACCAGGATAAAGCCTTTGGCGCGGTTGACCTGCGCCGGGCCCTGATGCAGGTCTGGGTGCTGGAGCGCAGCGGCTACGGCAGCAGTGGTGAATTTGTCGGTCTGGACGTCAAAGCGATGCGCACGCAGAGAGCTGAGACGGCGACCCAACACTTGGCCAACAGCCGCGAGGTTTTCCTGGCCCTGCTCGACGTGGTGCGCGCCCTCGATCAAACTCGTCTCGAGGCCCTCATCGCCGA
>JBFGLD010000092.1:0-10414 GCA_041576335.1 Anaerolineae bacterium
AGCATCTGTCGTCCGTCTTCAGCATCACGCTCTAACACGTCACTTAAATCGGGGTGAGGCAGGGTCGGTCGTAAAACGAGCCGTACATTCAGATGAGGACCGGTTTCTTCAACGCAGCGGGGGGGGGGCGGTAGAAGGAGACCACAATGTCGGCATAAGGCTGCTGGGGCCGGATAAAATTGCGCGAGTCGTCAACCCGTTTGGCCAATGACGCCCTCACTTCTTGTTCGGTATAACCACGCTTGGTAATGTCACGTTTTATCTTCCAAACCGTACGCAGCTCTTCTTCCGGGGCCAGGTATACTTTTACATCAAAGTTCCTGCGCATGGCCTTTGTGTGATAAGCCAGCAGGCCTTCGATGACAACAAATTCATTTGGCTCGATGTACTGCGGCGGATCAAAATCTCCGGTAGAATGGTTATATATGGGCTTGAGGATAGGATGTCCACGCCGCAGAAGATCAAAATGCTGTTCCATAATATTGATATAGTTGCAGGCCGGATCGAGCGCACTGATCCCCATTTCCTTACGCTGCTTCCGATTGTAGCGATGATAATCGTCGCTGCAGATAACCGTGACTCGATCCTCACCCAAGATTCCGGCAATCCCGGTCGATAGCGTTGTTTTGCCTGCGGCACTGTCACCCACCACACCCAGCAAAATGGTATTTTTGTACGGCATTCTCTTGCTCCATTCGGCCATAACACCTGTCGCGGCGACAAGTTTATAGTCTGTCTGCTTGCCTTTCTATCTTTATAGGCTTCCACTTAATACCAAAACTATGTCTCTACGGAGAATTTGACGTCGGCCCATAATTCCAAGGCTTCCTTTAACGCCCGGTTGCTGCGCGCCGCGGCATTGATGTCCTTGCCGGCTGCGATGGCTTCCGTGGCAACGCGATTGGCTTCGGCGCCGGCGCGACTGCCGCGCGGATGGCCATAGGTTCCACCGCCAAAGAGGAAGAAAGCGTCATTACCATAAATCTTGTAAAGATCCGGAATATGATGAACGTGAATTCCACCCGAAGCAACCGGCCAGACGCTCTTCAGCCCCGCCCAATCCTGATCGAAGAGGAGCGAACCGCCTAACTCGGCGGCTTTATAGCGAGGTTCCCGCAGCATCGCGGCTCGGGCCACGGTTTCTGCCCAGGAACCTTCCAGTTTACCGACCACGGTGCCGGTATGTAAATGGTCGCCGCCGGCCATTCGCAGCCACTTGGCCAGCACGTTGAAGTTAACCCCGTGGTTTTTCTGGCGATCAATCACGGCGTGCATAGCTCGGTGAACATGAAGAATCAGGCCAAGCTCTTCGACTCGCTTGCGGACATCGGCAAAAGCTGTAAATCCAACGGTCAGATAATCAATCATGATGAAACGAGAGCCAAGCTCAGCCGCAAATTCGGTCCGACGCAACATCTCTTCGGTGGAACCGGCCGTGACGTTCAGCCAATGTCCTTTGACCTCGCCGGTTTTAGCCTCTGCCTCCTTTACTCGATCCATCACATACATATAGCGGTCTCGCCAGCGGTTGAAAGGCTGCGAGTTGAGATTTTCGTCATCCTTGGTGCAATCCAGCCCACCCATAAGACACTCGAATACAACCGTGGAGAAATCTTTGGCGCTCAACCCTAATTTGGGTTTGACCGTACCTCCCAATAACGGGCGATCAAACTTGTTGAGCCTCATCCGCTCATCCCGAATCCCTACCGCCGGACCGGGATATCCCTTCATCAAGGCTACCGGGACGCGCATATCTTCCAAGCACAGCCCCATAAATGCTTTAAGCCAAAGACGTTGCCAACAATGCTGGACATAATATTAGCAATCGAATTTTCCTCAAACAAATCCATCGGGTAGGCAATGTAAATCAAATTCCCGTCTATCTTGTAGACCCGGCCCTTGTAATATTCCAGGTCAACAAACTCATTAGACCAAACTTCGGTCCAGGTTCCGGTAGAGCTTTCAGCCGCCACGGCGGCAGCGGCCTCAACGATATCGGCCTCACTGGCATCAGGAGGCATATCGAGGCGAAAGGCACAGAGAAGATCCGTATCCATTGGCTCGTAATCCGGCTCATAATAGGCAATTTGGTAAGGCTGCACGCCCGCTTCAAAAGTATTACCATTACTCCTCTGACTCATTTTTTATCTCCTGTAACAACTAATTGGAAAGCTTTATACAACGGTAGCTTGTTTAAAACGATTTGACGACGATTTTAGGCCTGGTCAACAGCAATTTCGTGAATGTTTTGACCTGACCAAATTAGGTAGATGCACCTTATTTACGGGCAAACGGATCAAGATTGAGGAATGGGAGAGGTCGAGCACAATGTAAATCCAGGTGGTGGGATTAACCGCGCTGCTACTAATGTTAAGGGGATTATCAATTGAAGATAGGTGACATTTGTCACCAAGTACCGGGACAAATGTCACTTGTATGAGAGGAAATGCAAAAGGGCGGAAAATTGAAAGATACCAGGGTCAAGAATCGGATTTAGCCGGAAGCGGGGAAATAGACCATCTGCCCAATCCCCATCCGGGTAAGAGCCAGTTCGGAATAATGGCGAACCAGATAACTGTCATCATCCAATGCATAAAACAGCGGTCCGATCGCGCGGCGGCTTTCTACAGGAACGAGGGCTTTGGCTGCCCGTACCCGTACCCACACGTGCTCATCTTGCAGAGCCTTGATTAAGACAGCGGCGGCCCCTTGACCGATTTTACCCAAGGCGTCCGCCGCGTGATCACCACCGGCAGACCGGTCGCTCATCAGAAGCTGGGCCAGCGCTGCTACTGCCGTCTCGGCTTTCAGTTCGCCGAGGGCCAAAGCAGCCCCACTGCGGACCATTTCCTCCTTGTCCTGCAAAGCTCTGATCAGCAACGTCAAGGCTTCCGGCGATTCATTGGCCCACAGGCCCCGTACCGCCCAGAATCGCGCATCCGTTTCAGAAGCGGCCAGCACCCTCTTTAAAATGAATAAACCTTTATCCCCGAGTTGGCCTAATTCAATGGCCTTAGCTTCACAAGCAGCCTCATCCAGAGCGACAAACTGGTCGATCAATGCTGTTACTTTGGCATCTTTCAAAATCAATCTCCATTCGGTTCTTTGTTGGCCGGGTCTTCCCCAAAGGCACGCACTACTTTAACTCCGGGAAAGCGTGCGCGCACCCCCACCACGAAATCCTCTAAGGCGGGACGTACGTCAAAATAAATCAGGTGACTTTCCCAAAAAGAGTCTGATGCACCAAAGCCGTCAATTAAGATTGTTGCGCCGGGGATCGCCAGGATCAACTCAACCCACTCCTGCTCGTGCCGTTCCGAATCGGGCGACAGCCAAATCTCTTTGATTAGCGCAACCCGGCGTAAATAATCGATATGCCAATGGGGTCGCTCTACCGGCCTTAAATGATGCTTGATCCGTCCCAGCAAACCGCCGCTGCCAAATGCACTCCCAACGTAGGCATACCAGCCGGCCAAAAAATCAAATGTACCCAACTTGCCGACCGTTAGGCGCTCAGCATGCGGCAAATGCAGAAGCAGAACATACTGCCCGGTTAATTTCTCGTCAAGACTCACTTTGAATTGCTCGCTTTAATCTGCGCTTGTGAGCTAAAATCAACCATATCCCAGTTTAATCGATTGCTTCCAGCTTTAACTTTCCCAAGGTACCATCAGGGATTCAGCGTAGTTTAATCGTGTCCCCGCGAACTGTCAAAAGAGCTTTGGCAGCAGGCTATATTTTTCGGATAGAACGGGGCGATTGTCTGGGGAAGATGAGTGTGCTAAAATTAACGAAACCCAAGGATTGCCCGGCACGCCTGTTTACGAAATCATACTCTTGGCAAGCCAATTTGATTATTTATAGCGAGGGAAAGACAATGGTAGCAGCCGTTGTGCTCATCGTGATCGTGCTTCTCATCTTCGACCTCTACCAGAGATTTTATAAGCCCGGCATCGGAACCCGTACTTGGCCCGAGCTAGCTGCGCGAACCGGACTGACTCACGAACCTTCCCGGGGACCCTGGTCCAACAGAGCTCCGGTCCGGGTCACCGGCAACTATCGGGGGTACGACCTAAAACTCGACATACCTAAGGTGGTCCACGGACCAGTCGATGACGGTATTGCCACCTATCGCACCCGGGTGGTTCTTACGATGAATAGCCGCGTTAGCGGGTCTCTATCGCTTCACCCACGTTGGTTTTTTTCACGGGGTTTTCTACGAGGGGAAGGGATTCAAATTGAAGATGAGGCGTTTAACCGGCGTTTCGTTATTAAGAGTCAACCCGAAGCCTTTGCGGCGCGTGTCCTTGCCTCAGCCGACTTACGCCGACGTTTACTGGCGCAGAAAAAATTACGTGAATTTGCGTTATCTAATTTGGGAGTTCGGCTTGAACTGAAGGGCATAGAAAGTGACGTTATGGCGTTGCACTCGCTGCTCAACCTAGTTGCTGACATCGTCCAAACGGTTAAACGAATTGATTAGAAAATATGAATTAGCCAGGCTTACCGACCCCTCGAGGTTCGGTAGTGAAATTAAACTATATAGGAGAGCTTCCCCGTGCAGCGACCTTTTGGCCACACCTTAAAACTATCCCTAACGCGCTCCTCAGCTTCCTGGCTAAAGCTGGGGCCGGGCTGGGCAGCCCTGACCGGGGCACTGTCCGCAGGCCAGGTTGAATTTAGTCTGCCTGCTCTATGGCAATTACTAGGTTTGTGGCTGCTGGTAGACCCCATTTTGGGGACGCTCTGGGAGCTTGCCGTGCCGCAAGGATTGTGGCGAAACATCAGCACGGCAAATTTGCCGGCGCCACCGCAGCACGGGTTTAGGTTACCCTATACCCAACCGGGGACGGCGGGCAGTCGTTTGAACATAACGTTGCGGCGTTATCAAGTGTGGTGGCGAGACCACTACTGGCCCGACTCCGGTGACAACGTCATCGCTTTTTGCATGGGCGTAGCCCTGGCGCTATTGATAGGATTCTACCTTAAACCCGCCATTTTTTGGCTTATACTGCTGGGCCTTGGCTTGACATTAATGGCAGGACAAGGCAATCCTGCACTGGCAGCAGCGACCGGCGGTCGATTTCAATCGGTGGTGCAGTTTTTGTTACCCTGGGCAATGGGTGCCCTGCTGTGGTCGGCGTTACCACCTCTCAGTTTAATCTTAGCAGTCTGCTACTGGGTCACCTACTTAGGTGGGTTAAGAATGTGGGGCCGGCATCGTCGGGCCAAGCTGCTATTCGTTCTGGGGCAGGTGGCCGCGATCTTCTCGTTACTCGCACTGCGTCTACTCCCTGGAGCGGCGCTCTTGAGCGTTCTATTAATTGCCCAATATTTGCTAATGAGCAGACTTCGTCACGATAATGCCGAATTTCTGGTCAAGGTGCAGCCTTATTTGATTGTCGGGCTCATTACAGTAGGTCTCTCAACGGGCAGCCTGTAAATTATATAACGTCTCAAATCTCACATTATATCGAGACAACTAATATCGTTTAGCATTTATGTTTCAAACCTTTATAACAATATGCAAATGGTGGTTTGGATCGTCGTGATTGCGATCATTCTTATTATCGGTCTGCTTCTATATTGGCAACTGATTATTGCCGAGGGGGCTTACCTGGGCGCACCGTTAGTGGCCTTTCTTTACGACTGGACAGCGGAACGCTATAACAAAATCAAAGAGTTTGAGCCGGAGGCTGAAGATTTTTGCCTCGGCATACCGCTCGCTAACCGATTGTACCACCAGCAAGAGGTACTGGTGCTCGACGTAGCGACCGGCACCGGGCGCATCCCGCTTACTTTGGGTCGGCAGCCAAGCTTCAAGGCACATGTTGTCGGTCTCGACCGCGCCTCAAAGATGCTAAAAGTGGCGGCACGAGATACGGTCACCTCAACTGAAAAAATCACGTTTATCCATGCCGACGCGATGGCCCTGCCATTTGCTAGCAACAGCTTTGGGGTCGTCACCTGTTTGGAGGCATTAGAATTTTTTCCGAATCCTGAACAGGGACTGGCCGAGTTGATCCGGGTTTTGCGGCCCGCCTCGTCGATCCAACCGCATGGCGGCTGGTTACTGACCAGTAACCGGGTGGGTTGGGAAGCCCGCTTGATGCCGGGAAAAACCTGGTCGAGAGATAAACTGGAGTCTATTTTGAGCCGCTTTCCACTGCGCTATGTTGACATTCAAGTTTGGCAAGATATATACGATTTGGTTTGGGCTCAAAAGGTAGAAGAAGGGAGAGGGGCGAATGAAGTTTGAAATCCACGATCAAGGATATGAAGCGGCCGGGCTCGTACTAGCCAATTTTCAAAACACCCTAGGCAAAGATTCCCCCCACCGTGGCCAAAGCACCATAAATTAATATGATCGCAATGAGCATGCCGATCGAGGCAAACTTAAATTTGTTTTTAGCGCCCTGAACCTTACGCGAACGGGCCAGAGCAAACCCAACCCCACCCAGTGATAATAATGCCGGCACCACGTGACTGCCGGTAAAAGCGACGACATTATCCCGGCCTTGAGATAAGAACAGCACATAAAGAATGATGCCAAGCAGCACTTGGATCGCGAGGGCAATATTGGAAAGTCGTATCAAGTTTGAATCGAGACGACTCCAGTTTTGGCTGGCAAGCCAGCCAATGAGTACTTTTAATGTGGTGATTACGACGATCAGTAATACAATCCAGCGCCAACCTGAGTGAGCTTGGAATATAAAGTTATACATAAGTTTCTAATCCTCGATCTGAATATTTGGAGAGTTTGGGCATACCACAGTCCCTTATGAAGATGCCGCTGTCCGGACGGCTCAAATTGTAGCACGAGCCGACTTACAAACAAAATTCATGAGGCGGCCGCAATCCTGGTGTTTTGTCACCTGTTCTCTTTCACATAAATCGGATTGGTATATACCCAGCCTCGCCGGCGACCCCAAAACCGGCGATACGCTTCTACGCGGTAGACACCGGCTTCGTTTATTGGCCACTCGAGCCTATTACCATACGTTTGGGCAACGACCTGACCATTTTTCAATAATCTTAGCATAGCCCGTTGGGGGCTGGAAATATGCAGTGTGGCCGTTCCGGTCAAAGCCAAGGTATCGCCCATAATTACAAGTTGGTCGGCGCTACGAGCAGTGAAGGAAAATCCACGCGACGAGCCGATCAAATCGTAGCTCACAAAACAGTGCCCCCGTTTAAGCGCGTCACGGATTTGCTCGCGAGCCCGGTCAACATCCGGGCTGAGTCGCTCTGCCAGCAAGAGATGTGTGTTCAAACTGCGGAAAAGAAATTCGTAAGGATATACGGTACGGCGCAAAGGCCCCAACGAGAAAGACATGCCATGGGCATCCGAACTGCCAACCGCAACCACTTTTTGACCGGTGGCCAGTAATTCGTCCCATTTAGCCAGCACTTCGGGAAAAGGCGCGGTTAGGACCAGCTTGGGTAAATAGGCTCCGATCACCGCCCGTGGGACCGAGCGAAGCTGCCATTTTACATCGGTCATGGCATTCCATATTTCAATCCCGGTAAAACCGGTAATCTCCCAATTAACCCAGGGATAAATCTGATTCGCCGCGCGGATCCCCGGACGTTCTAAGGGGTGGGCCAGAAAACACACGCCCTCATGTTGAATAACCGTATCAATCAACGCCTGAGGCTCAGCCGCCACCTGATCTAAATCCTGGCAGATAAAGTGACAGAGTAAATGGTTACATTCCGGGTTAAGACCTTGGTCATTAACTTCCTGGCCCATTAACCGCAAGACCGCCTGATCAACCTCGGGAGACCTGTACCACCCTTCGATGCCGTCGACCCAAACATTGTGATCGGTGTAAATAATGAAATCAAGGCCGGCCCGCGCAGCTGCCGCCGCCACCGAGTCGTGGGTGCCTGTGCCGTCAGAGGCCACTGTGTGTAGGTGCAAATTTCCTATAATCTCGGGCTTCATAAGATTACGTTACCCCAGCTTTTCATAAATACTCGTTGGAATATCAATCTCAACCCCGGTTTTGGGACAAGACATATTTACAACGTCTGCCCGTTTTTGTAGAACAACCATTCGCTGTCCGTGTGGCGATACGAAACCGGTCAGGCGAGCAGGGTTACCGTATACCAGGCCATAGGCCGGTACATCTTTTGTCACGACAGCACCTGAGCCAACAATTGCCCAGTTACCTATCGACACACCCGGCAACACGATCGCGCCGCCACCAATTCCTGCCCCCTGCCCCACAAACGTGGGGCTTATCGCCCAATCAGCATCTGATTTGAGCGAACCATCCGGGTTAACTGCCCGTGGATTCTTGTCGTTTAGCAGCATGACCCCGGGTCCCAGAAATACGCCATCTTCGAGGGTAGCCCCGTGGTAAACGTAAACCCCGTTCTGCAATTTACAGCGACTGCCAATAATAACATCGAAGTCAATATACGCACCTTTACCAATAATACATTCCTGGCCGATGCGGGCCCCTTCGCGTACTTGCACTTGATGCCAAATGCGCGTTCTTTCACCAATAATGGCCTTATCCGAGACTTCTGCCGTTGGATGAATATGAACAGTCATAATATCTCCTGTTGCTTGGTATAGTCTGATAATCATAAAAAAAGCACGGTTTGTCAAAATTTGCTTAAGCCAATTGAATTAAGCATTTTTGACAAACCGTCGGTGAGGCAGAGATTGGAAATTGAGCCCTGTTGAATTCCAATCGCCAAGTTATCGATTTTTTAGCCGGTATCCCTTCAATTTACCGGCGAATTAGCCATATACGCGTCTTACTGCTGTATTAATCATGGGCAGCTGACCACCACAGCCTATCTTATTCAGCCCCATTGCGAAATAGAACGGATGTGACCGTCCACCAAAGAATTCGTATGTCCAGCCACAGACCCTGTTTTTCAATATACTCAAGATCGTGTTGAACAATTTCGTCAAAAGTAATAGTGCTTCTACCCCGCACCTGGGCTAACCCGGTAATCCCAGGCAGCACTCTTAACCTTTCGGCGTGCCACTCTCTATATGCCTCAACTTCCCAGGTTACATTCGGTCGAGGCCCAACAAAGGTCATTTCGTGCCTGAAAACGTTAATCAATTGGGGCAGTTCGTCTAAACTTGTCCTGCGCAAAAATCGTCCAATACTCGTTACTTCGTTATCTTTGAATGGTTTGAAAGTATTATTAACATCGCCGTTGCTGCGCATTTGGCCACTAATATATTTTTTCATAAAGGCCTGATGAGAACGTTTGTCAATGTTACGATGCATGGTACGAAATTTTACGATTTTGAACAATCGCCCATCTTTTCCTACGCGTTCCTGCAGAAACAAAATTGGGCCCGGTGAGTCAAGCCGAATTGCAATAGCAATTATTATTCCTAAGGGCATCACAATAGGTAAAGCAAGCAAGCACAAGATCAGGTCAAAAAGTCGCTTCAAGGGCTGATAACTCTCATCCACTATCGGACTATCGGGCAATAAAGGTATTGGAATTACCCGCCCAGGCGCCTTAACAACGACCCTGTGGTTCATGTCCATTGTTAACGTTTCCTTCTTTTCCAATAAGATTTCCTCACCCTCCATTGGCAGCCGCGAAAAATTAAAGGAAGTAAGTGTGCCCAAGCGATGGCAGGTCGGTTACTGCTCGATTAGGATAAGAAAAGGAGCTGTGCCGAGGAGAAGGTCGCGTATTATCCTATTTAGTAAGAGCTATTGAAAAAGCTTGATAGAAACCGTTCCTAGAATTCTGCACGCGCCGGATCACCCCGGCAAGGCGTGTTGTTGGCAAGCATCCTACCGGCACGCCGATCTAAGATCTTTTGGAATGTGAGCCAACGTAACAAAGAACCCAAAAAGTATCCAGAAAATTCCATCGAGGTGCGCTTAGAGGCATTGTAACATAAACACGTTTGAATCTGGTTTGATTCTGGTTTGAATCTCCAATTTCTCTACCCGTAATCTATACGTAATTTTTGCAACTACCTTCGGCGGTTTTTTCTCGAAGAAAAAACGAGCGACACATATTAGGTGCATCCTAAACGTCGCCGATTATCTTAACATTTTCTAATCTACGGATTCGGTCTTGCCGCTGCTGATCGCTTTTCGAAAATAGGGTAAGACGTATTCGCCTAACAAGCTAACCGCCTCCAATAGGTTCGGCCCTAAAGGTGGCCCAAAACTAAGATGTTTTGCACCTGCTTTAACGAGGGGGTCGAGCCGAGCAATCAATTCTTCCGGCTGACCCACCACGCCTATGTTTAACATCCGTTCGCTCACGAGGCTGCGTGCTTTGTGCAGATTATTCTCCACCATTGCGGCGTGCTCAATCAGACTAAAATCTTCGCGCGCCAGGTTCAAGCGCTCTAAAATTAACGGACTTAGAGCGGGGCCGTAGTAGGCAATTTTGTCGGCCAAGACTTGTC
>JBFGLD010000093.1:0-10410 GCA_041576335.1 Anaerolineae bacterium
AGCGCCTAATAATTCCGGGTGTTGCAGCTACTCCGCGGCCTGAGCCGGCTTCTGACATCGATTTGAAAATTGATCCGATCGGCCCTCTCGACGCGGTTCGAGCCCTTTATGTTAGTTACTTTGCGATCGGTCACGCGGACTCTCGCCAGCATATCTTCGATTTACTCGATACCACCGAATTCAATGCCGTGGTGATAGACGTCAAAGGTGACCACGGCTGGATGAGCTACCCCACGCAAAACTCGTTGGCCCGCGAAATTGGAGCTGCCCGGCCCACGGCGAAAAATTTTGAACAGATCATGGCTCAGTTCAAAGCGCGCGGTATATACACGATAGGCCGGCTGGTATTGTTTAAAGACAATCCACTGGTTAATAGTTATCCCAATTATGCGGTCAAGACCGAAACTGGCGATCCCTGGCAGGACTCCGAACAAATGTATTGGAGTGATCCCTTCCTTAAGCCGGTCTGGAATTATAATATTCAAATTGCACTTGAAGCGGCGCAGATGGGCTTTGACGAGATCCAATTTGACTATGTTCGTTTTCCTGGACCGAGTCACATCGGGCAACCTCATTTTTCTCAGCAAATATCCCGGCAAACTCGTGTAGCGGCGATTACCGGCTTTTTAAGTGTGGCTCAGGGACAACTGAAGCCGCTCGGGGTAAAAACAGCGGCCAAAGTATTTGGCTATGCCTGCTGGCGCGAGGACGACTCGCTGATCGGGCAGGACATTGAGCGGATGGCACAATATCTGGACGTGCTTGCACCTATGCTTTATCCCACGACGTTTGGCGGTGGGATCCCCGGTTACAAATTTGCGATCGCCCACCCG
Organism: Anaerolineae bacterium; assembly: GCA_041576335.1. Taxonomy (GTDB): domain Bacteria; phylum Chloroflexota; class Anaerolineae; order 4572-78; family J111; genus JANQQF01. Next base: position 834 of record JBFGLD010000093.1, read on the forward strand.
TATGAGATTGTCTTTGAAAGCGCCAAACGTGCCGTCGAGCGGGTAAGCCGGTTAGGTTGTGCTGTCCGCCCTTGGATCCAAGATTTTCCGGATTATCGTTTTGACGAACGCGTTTACGGGCGCGAGGAAATTCGGGCTCAAATAAAGGGCTGTTTCGATGCGGGCTGCACCGGCTTTATGGTGTGGGATCATCGGATTAGATACACCGAGGCTGCTTACGCGCCAACGCTGGTGGTTGCTCGCTGATGAGAAGCTTGAGAATTGACATCTCGTAGCGGCGCCTCATTTGCCTGCCATTGATAAAGCGGAATTCAGTTGGTGCCGCTATTTGACGCTAACATAAAAACGGGAACCATCGTTCCCGTTTTTTCTACGTTAGATGCCAAACCTCAAAAAATTTTCTTACAAAGCAGCCTTGACAGTTTCGACCAAATGGCCAAAAGCTGAAGGATCGTGCAAAGCGATGTCGGCTAAAGCCTTGCGATCCAGTTCAACCCCTGCTCTTTTGAGACCGTGCATAAACACGCTATAGTTCATATTGTGTTCGTGGGCTGCCGCATTAATGCGGGTAATCCACAAGCGACGAAAGTCACGCTTACGGTTGCGGCGATCGCGATAGGCATATACCAGCGACTTCATCATCGCTTCATTAGCCCGTTTAAACAGGCGGTGTTTGCTGCCGCGTTGACCTTTGGTCAGGGCTATTACTTTTTTGTGTCTGCGTTGAGTTTTAGGACCCCCTTTTACTCTCACAATACCACCCCTATTTTCCCTTCTTGGCGTATGGTAACAGTTTCTGCACGCGCTTACGTGCACCGGGGGCTTTAACCTCGATCATCGTATCGAACAGTACCTTGACCCGCTTCGCTTTCCTACGACGCAAATGGCTTTTTCCAATCTTTGTACGCATCAACTTACCGGAACCGGTATATCTAAAGCGTTTTGAAGTCGCTTTATGAGTTTTCATCTTTGGCATACGTTAATCCTCAATCTTTTACTGGTTTGGTCCCAAAATCATTAACATCGTCATACCTTCCATAGAAGGCCTTTTTTCGACGATAGCGACATCACTTAGCTCTTCCGCAACCCGATCCATCAAATCGCGGGCTACTTGTGGATGCGTAACTTCGCGTCCACGAAACCGAAGACGAACCTTAACTTTAGCTCCTCGTTCCAAAAACCTACGGGCATCACGCAGTTTGTAGTTAATGTCGTGTTCGCCCGTTTTAGGACGTAACCGAATTTCTTTGATTTCTACTTTAGTTTGCGTTTTCCGTGCGTCTCGTTCCCGCTTTTGGGCTTCGTACAGAAACTTCCCGTAGTCCATCAGGCGACAGACGGGCGGGTTTGCTTGAGGAGCAACTTCAACCAAGTCTGTTCCCTGCTCCTGGGCAATGGTCAGAGCCTCGCTGGTTTTCATCACCCCTAGCTGATTACCGTCCCCATCAATAAGCCGGACCTCAGAGGAAGTGATGTCCTCATTGACTCTTCGTTCATCTTTTGCGCTTATGGTTTGTTCTCCCTCTAAACAACTAAACCTGAACTGGTGGCATCAAATTTTGTGCGAGATTCAAATCTACCATGTTAGTGGATATTCGTCAAGTTGATCCGCCTGCTTTGGCCTTACTTTTCTCATGCTCATGATGTTCGGTGTGAATGGTACGTCGGGTCCCTGTTTGAGAGCGAATGAGCAACGAGTGAGTTTTGGCTGTATCGCCGTGATACTCAACGCCAGTGAGCAAGGGACCGTCTGTGAGGCCGGTCGCCGCAAAAAAAATTTCGTCTCCGGCTACCAGTTCGTCACAGCTGAGAACCCGTTTTGTATCGAGCCCGGCTGCTTTAACCGCTGCCCATTCCTCATCACTTTGTGGCGCCAGCCGTCCCAGCATTGCTCCCCGCATAGCTTTAACTGCACAGGCGGCCGTTACGCCCTCGGGCACGCCGCCGATACCCATTAACAAATCGGCGCTAACACCGGGCGTTGCGGCAATCAATGCCCCGGCTGAATCGCCATGATTGTAAAGTAACACCCGGGCACCGGCCGTTCGAATTTCTTCAATAAGGTCGTAATGCCGCGGTCGATCCAACACAATCACCAGTAAGTCGCGCACTGCTTTCTTTTTGGCACGAGCGATAAGAGCCAACGTCCAGGCAGCGGGTGCGTTGATACATTCGGGCACCAGAGCACCGGCAGCTTCATAATCGACCACAATTTTCTCCATATATACGGCCGGCGTAGGAGACCACATCGTGCCTCGAGGCGCTACACCGACCACGGAAATTGCGCCCGGATGACCATGAACCAGTAGTTCGGTACCGTCGATGGGATCGACGATGACGTCAACTTCCGGACCATCGCCTGTGCCAACCGCTTGACCGGTATCAAGATAAGAGGTTTCACCTAACCTTCCCTCTTCCCCTATGACGATCTGACCATTTATGGGAACGGTACTTAGCGCCTCGGCCATGGCTTCGGTCGCGGTTCGGTGGGCTAGCTCACGATTACCTAAGCCCAACCACCGACCTGCACTGAGCGCCGTCAGCTCGGTGACCCGCACCAGATCAAGACCGATGTTGCGAGATGGATTTTTAATCATCGCTTTGTCCCTTCGATAAAACAGTAAAAGTGAGAGAATAACTATGTCTCATTTTCCTCGATCGCCTCAAGCATCCCGGCCGCTTCCCAGGCCAGGATACCTCCTCTCAAGATACGCACGTGCTCATATCCCTTATTTTGTAAGGCATAAGCCGCGCGAGCGCTGCGTCTTCCGCTGCCACAAACCAGTACAATCTCTCGGTCGACCGGCAGATCGACGGTATCGGACAACATTTTGGGCAGAGGGATTAATTGGGCTTCAGGCACGTGCCCCTGGTTAAATTCACGCGGTTCGCGCACGTCGACAACGAGGGGTGGATTAGGTCTGTTGAGGAGCAGTTGGCGTAGCTCTTGCGGCGCTACGTCGGCAATGACCCTGTCGGGCGGTAAATCCGTATGCAGCGGAATTTCCAGCGGATAGGTGCGTTTGGGAAGATTTTGACATTCCTTGAAAGCGCGCACATTACATTCATAAATGCAAACTGCCGGGTCCAGTATTTTGTGGAAAAGATAATCTATCGCCTCATCCTCTCCCAAAAAATGATCGGCGCCTAATTCATCATAAAAACCAATTGATTTCATAAAATCAGCAACAGGTTTTTGGACCTTCATCAAAAACAGATCGCCACCCCGCTCCTTGCACGTCCGCCGAATCGTTTCCAACATGTGAATACCGCTAAAATCACACTGGTTGACTCCTTGCATCCGTAATAATAAAAAACGTTGGTCCGGATTCTTATTCAACTGTTTGATAATCATCTCTTCGATATGGTTGACTGCGCCAAAATACAAATCGCCCGAAATCTTAATAATTTCCAATTGCGGGCAAGAAACCTGGGACGGCTGTTTCTGAATAAAATGTTTGAACTTTTCGTCAGGCAAAACGGTATAAACGCGGGGAATACTGGTGTTCAAAATATAAAGAGCGAGCGAAAATAGGATGCCGGTCAAAACCGCAAACTGCAGCGGCAGAAGCAAAGTTGCCAGCACGGTCACCACCATGATGATCATATCACCACGAGTGCCCAGCCAAATGCGGACCATGGCTTGGCGATCGATCATGCCGTAGGCGGTTAGAATCAGCACCGCCGCTAAAGAAGTGCGGGGAACGAACGCGGCCCACGGTGCCAGGACCAGCATAGCAACCAATACAAAAATACCCGAAAAGACACTGGCCAGTGGAGTTTGGCCCCCTGCATTAAAGTTGACGGCGGAACGGGTGAAGGAACCAGAACCGGTATAACCGGAAAAGAAGCCTGTTGCGATATTGGCCAGGCCCTGACCTACAAATTCCTGGTTACTATCCAGGCGTTGACCCGTTTGGCTGGAAATCGAGCGGGCAATGGACATGGCCTCGACCAATCCGATGACTGCAACGGCCAGCGCCCCGGTTGATAGCTGACCAATTAGATCCAGGTCCAAGAGCGGTAATCCGGTGAGAGGCGGCAGACTGCGCGGTAATTGACCTATGACATTAATCCCTTGTTGATCCAGCCCAAGTGCCCCCACGATGGCGGCAGCCACGACGAGACCGATCAACGGCCCTGGCAGTTTTGGAGCAAATCGCCGCAGCAAAACAATCAATACCATTGTGCCCAGGCCCAAAACAAAAGTAGGCCAATGTATTTCGGTGATGTGGGTCAACACAGATTGAACGGTGTCGACCAGACCGGGGGAGCTGGGAAAGTCCAGGCGGAGCAAAGGGCGCAGCTGGTTGACGCTGATCAGTACACCGGCCCCGGCTGTAAAACCGACGACAACGGAGTCTGAGACAAAATTAACCAACATTCCCAGACGAGCCACGCCCATCGCTAATCGAAATACGCCCACCATGACCGCCATTAGCCCGGCTGCCGCTATGTACTCCGGCGAGCCAGGAGCAGCGAGAGGCAGTAAAATAGATAATACCAGCAGCGAGGCCGCATTTGTAGGGCCGGTATGCAAATGATATGAGGAGCCCCACAATGCGCCAATAATCGCGGCCACAATGGCCGTGTATAGCCCCACCTGCGGCGGCAGTTCGGCAATGAGGGCGTAGGCAATGGCTTGCGGCAGCAAAACAACGGCAACTGTTAATCCGGCAATGAGGTCGGGTTGAAGGGAGCGGCGATCGTAAGTGCGAATAATCTGAACCGGTCTTTGAAAAAATGAAGGTATGTCACGTAAGTTGACAAGGACCGGGTTATCTTCTCTTATTGCATTAGAATTGGTTGCCATAGCTGTAAGCATCCAACCTTAGTGAAGCCTAAACACCGGTCTTTGCGCCGGCGGGCACGGGGTGTAATTAATTGATAAGAGTTACCGCTGTGCTGCAATAAACGCCAAAGTACTATTTCTATGTGCTGGCGTCCTGTGCATTCAGCGCTCCATTTTTCCCGCGGCTTTTGGTTGGTATTGGTTGGGATGCTCTTATTGTACCACTGTTACGCGTTATCCACAATGAATTTGTAATGTCTCTAGTTACCTTGAATCGCCAAAGGCACATCCGTCTCGTCCATGCGCGTATGAAAGCCATCGTTGGCAAAGACCCGAATACGTGCTTGGTGGCTGGCTGTAAGCTGTGCGGCGTCAAAGGTGTAACGGTTCTGCTCAAGTCCGGTTGCTATAGGCGTCCAGCTCTGGCCGCCATTGTGGCTGTAGAGCAAATCGTACGTAAGTGGATCCCCATCAGCATCGCTCGCTTCCCAGGTGATCGTTTGCCGCCCGCGTAGCGGCTCACCCATATTAGGGTAAGTCAGAGCAACTTGGGGAGGGGTAGCGCTAGGGCTTACCGTTATTAAGGCCGCTCCATTTTTGCTGAGCCTGATGCTGGCTATTTCTTCCGGGATAAGGTTAGGTATGGCCAGGAAGTAGGGCCTGGGATCGGTTGGCAACCCTGTTTCGATGTTCAAAAATCCGGCTTCGAAGCATCGCCGGGCTAAGATAGAGCCATCATCAGCCTGGATTTCAAGGCAATAAGGGGAAATGGGGAGCGGGCTTGAGACCGGTTCCGCGGTCGGTTCCGAGTTGAACACTTTGTCAAAGTGGACGATTCTTGGCCGCGTTACGGTGTCATCAGGATAAATCATGCCGCTCACGAGCAGAGTCGGTCCGGGATGAGCGCTGTCCGACAGCTTAAAATCGGCCGCGGCCAAAGTGCGATTAGCGTCCGGGTCTAAGACCGGGCTATCAAACAGAATCCGGTAAGTATGCGGTGAAATCCACGGGCGGGAGCAGTAAGACATGACATCATAAAATGATGCCGGATAGATAATGGGGGGGGTACTAAATAGGTCAATCCCAACCTCCTGAATATTTGGAGTTTGAACATAAGGCCATTGGGGATCAACCTGAATGTCGGCCCCTTCGGTCCGGAAACAGTAGCCATCCTCCTGCTCGGTAGGCGACCAGGCGTGTTTAGCTCCCAGATTATGGGCAATCTCATGGACCAGGATTCGTGGTCCACCAATGTCCTGCTCCGGACGCCAGCCTCCAAAAGCAACCCGACCAGAATGGGGTCCTGCACAGCCGGGGCACCAGGACGGATCGGAGGCCCCTCCATTGTAAATCTCTTGGGGTAACCAGCCAAACAGCTGGTCGGGCCAATCTGCAGGCGGGTGATGCTGTGTGTATAGCCAGTAGACATACAGCAATTCGTTGAGGAGTTCGCCCTTGTTCAACTCTCGGTCCCAGATGAGGTCAGGTACCGGCAGGCGGTAATATTCTACATTTGGCGTAGGATACAATCGCACGAGCCAGTGATCCATCTGAGAGGCCTCGGCTGGCCTAAGCCCCTGATGTTGAATGGGTAGATAGGCAATGCGCAGCGGCTTGCGCACGGCGAAATTTTCAGTCAGGTCGAGCCTGACCGGCGTTTCACCGGCTGATCCTGACGCTGCTTCTACCTCGAAAGTGATCGAACCCGAAAGCCACGACGGTGATGGGGAAAATTCGAAGTTCACCGAGTTGCCCAGGTTAAGCCGCACTTCATCATGCGGCAAGTTGTTGATCTGCGATAATGTTGCGGCCGATAAGTAGCGAGTTAGACGGGTTTGCTCTTCATTCTCCTTCAGTACTCGCAGCTCTATCGTTGTCTCCGCCTGAGGACACTCTCCTTGGCAAGCCAAATAAAGCCGCAATAACGTACGGCGGCCGGCGACCAAAGGAACTGAATTGTTGCAGAAGATATGGTCAGGATGGTTTGCAGCCGGGTCACATCTTGGATCCTCTGGTTCGTCGAAAACCTGGATACCCTGAGTAATTTCGAGACCGCGTATCCGAAGAATTTCCGAGTCAGGCTGCGAGGGAACTGCTTTGGGCTCCAAACGCGGCGGTAGCGCCACGTTCGATGCGATAGGTGCCGGCTCGGACAATTTAGTTTGTGGAGCGATTTGCTCAGGTGGCACTGGCGTTGCTGCCAGCTTAGTAAAAGGTAGGTCAAAGGACGCGATGTCGTTACGCAGGGATCTCGCCCTGCCGAATGCTGACATACTGATAATAATGGCACTGGCCATTATTATTTGCAGCCCGATCAATAGCCACAGAATAACAAAATCGGCGGGACCTCTGCCGGTTGTAACGGGCTGTTGAGCTTCGAAGCGACTACGCTCTATGGCGAGTAAGGTGCTTAAAGCGGACTCATCAATAAAATGAGCGCGCCTTTTATCCGCTTGAAAGTTTGACTGACGGTTCTTCATCACGCCCTATGGTTGAACAAGTGGCAGCTCGGCGGCTCCCAAAATATGAGCAGCAACTCGGTTTGATGTGTTAAGGTGCATCCGGATTGATTGACAAGTTTAGTATAATGGCAGCAACTACGTCATGCAATAGGATATTCGGGGTGTTGAGATTGGTCAGCTATCGCAATGGCCAACTTTGAAAAATTTATCTTTTGACGCATAATTTGATTGATATATTTTCTAATGAGGAGCTGCGATGAGTTTAATGGCGCGATACGTGGGGCTATGGCTTTTACTGCTCGGGCTGGGTGTCTGGTTGGTCCCTAGTGCTCGGGGTCAATCGTCGACGCCGGTTTTGGAGAATCTGTTGGTTGAGATATGGCCCGAATACGATCGTTCCGAAACTCTAATCATTTATCGAGCTGACTTGAGTGCAGACACACCACTTCCGGCTGAGGTGTATTTTCCCTTGCCCGGTTATCTCGAAGCGATGCATGTGGTTGCTATAGAGCGGAATGGGGTGCTCGTCGAGGTCGATCCGGGGGCTTATGAACTTCGGTTTGAAAATGACCGAATACTCCTGAAGTTGTCGGTGCCGACCCGGCGTTTCCAATTTGAATATTATGACCCGGTAATTTTGACGTATAACGACCAAGACCGCAGGCTTGATTTTGAGTTCACAACAATTCATGACATCAAAATGATAATGTTTGAGGTGCAAGAACCTTTTCAAGCCCTGAATTTTTTATTAACGCCGCCGGCCCAAAATAGCTTCACCGGCAGTGATGGGTTAAGATATAACACTGTTGAAAGAACCAACCTGGCCAGCGGTGATGATTTTGAATTATCAGCCGCGTATGAACGTAATACAAATCAGGTCTCGGCTTCGAATCTGGCCGGCAGCAACGCTGCCAACTCCGCCGGCCGGGTTAATCAAACCATACGCTCCGATCTGACCCTGGCTTATGGTCTTGTCGGAGTGGGAATATTATTACTCCTCGTTAGCGCTGGCGCGTGGTGGTGGTCTCGACGACAGGCAACCCCGTCAGGTAGACTTCGCCACAAAAATATTCGGGCAGCGCGCCGAACCGGCGCTGCGGCAGCTTCACCGCGACGGCGCACCCCGCTCAGACCGAAGACGAGTGAGACCGGCTTTTGCTATAAGTGCGGCGCGGCTCTACGCACCGACGCACAATATTGCCATCAGTGTGGCGCTGAGCGGCGCCGGACCTAATCGATTTGCAAAAGGAGCACTAGTGTGTCAAAATCTGATAAAGTCCTTGGGATCATCCTATTCGTTCTTGTTCTGATTTCACTTGCCTTAAACGGATTTGTTATTTGGCAACTGCGCAATACGCAGCGCCAGGCTCAGGCTGCGGTGCGAGAATTTGGACCGGTTGTTGAGGAGTCGTTAAGCCAACTTATCTCTGATTTAGAAGATTTCGAGAAAACGCCCTTGGAGTTTGACATAGACGTTCAGCAAGATATTCCAATCCAAACTGAAATTGCCTTCGATGAAACCATAGCGGTACCCATCCAGTTAACCGTACCGATTTCGCAGACCATAGAAACCACAGTGGTTCTGTCGTTGGTGGGTGGGGTTGAACTCCCGATCGATATTGCAGTTCCGGTAAACGTGGAAATCCCTATCGATAACACGATTACGGTTCCAATTGAGCGGATCGTTCCCATCTCTACAACTATTCCGCTTGATGTTAAGGTGCCGATCCAAATCGACCTGACCGAAACCGAACTGTCCGCGTACATCAATCGCCTCCGTCAAAGTCTCGTGTTGCTGAATAATTTTGTTGAGGAAGCACTGACCAGGCTAGAGTAGAATGACGTTAGCGATCATAATAATAAGCGATTTCAGTATGATTAAGAAAAAAAACAGCACTATTCTAGCTCTTCTTCTCCTAATCGTGCTACGCTTTGGGGCAGCGCCCGTACAGGCCCAAACCCCGGGGACCGCCGAGCGAATTGCTTTTGCGGCTTTCCGCAACGGGCACTGGGATATTTATACCATCGCGCCCGATGGTTCAGAGCCCAAGCAGTTAACCCGCGATGCTTTTGAAGACACCGACCCCGTTTACGCACCGGATGGCAGCAAACTAGCCTACGCCTCGCATAGAAACGGCAATTGGGACGTTTATGTTCTTGATCTACAAACGGGTGAGGAGACCCGTTTGACCGACTCGCCTCACTACGATGGCGCGCCCACCTGGAGTCCCGACGGGGAACTGGTGGCCTACGAGTCATACCGAAGTGGTAACCTTGATATTTGGCTTGTTGATGCCTCTGGCAGCAACGCGGCAACTAACCT
>JBFGLD010000094.1:0-10355 GCA_041576335.1 Anaerolineae bacterium
GACTGCAACACAAACAGGGGTGCCAGTGGGCGTGAGAGCAAATAAGTGAGCACCAGTAAACCCGCCGTCAAACTGAATAATATTCCGGAGATGGCCGCAGTAGCCGGGGCCGCGGGCGGATGACTGAAGGCGGATTCTGGTCGTGCTCCAGCCTCGTTCTTCTTTGGGTAAATCGCCATTATCCCAAAGCTGAGCACAACAACAATCGAAGCAAGGGTTAGCCACTGCCCCGCGGTGCGCAGCGGTGTAGACTCCAACCTGAGCGTGAGCATGTGCCGACCGGCAGGAATGTCTGCCTGCATCAGTCCCGTCGCCGGTGCCACCCGAAACGGGAGCGGCTGGCCATCCAGGAAGAGCTGCCAGCCAGGCCAGTAAAGCAGCCGCAGAGTGGCCTGAAAGGCGTGCGGCGCATCGATCTGCAGTACCTCAGACTCGGCCAGATGGCTTACCGTGTCAACCGTTGCACCGGCCGGGAGGGTGGCCGGGTCGAGGCGTTGAGGTGGGCGACCCGCCGCGTAATCGGGCCACAGGGAATCCGCTTGTGGGTGCTGCTGAGCAGCGCGGGGCAAGAATTCCCCGGTGCTGGTCGTGCCGATGGCCCCGGATATTGCCTCGTAAGCAAAAGCATCGGCGGGCGTGGGCGTGCCCCAGGAAATAAATTGGGAGGGGTAGAGATAGTAGGCGTTGAGAGCGATAGTGGCAAAGATGGCGGCAAGTAACAGCAAGGAAATGGTGCTTGGTGCCTGAAATGCCAGACGTGGGGTGTAATGCGTGGAACGAAAAATGTAAGATGCTGGGCCCGGCGCACGATGTAGGCTCGTACCGGCGTGATGCGCCGATCGCTCTTCGTCCACCGTCACCGGTCGCCGGCCCCCTAATTGATCGGCCAGAAATGCAAAAGCCGCCGCCGCAAGAAAACTGGTACAAAAAATAGCCGGACCAAGCATGCGCCAGGGAAATTCGGCCAATTCGATGAGGGGCACGGATTCCCATAGACGTTGGGAGTAGGGCAAAGCCAAGTAGGCGTATAGCAGCAGGAACAAGGCGAAGAAAAAAGAATTATAAAGAGAAAAATTGCAGACTGATGGGCGCGCAGAGGCCAGGCTGGAGGTGTTCGTTGATTTGGCTCTTAGGAATAGGTAATGGGTGGTCGTGAGAATTAAACCGACGATCGCCAGGCCGGTCCAGAAAATTTGCGGCAGGCCAAGGCTCAAGGGAAATTCGGGGTTGATGGCAGCTAAGTCTAGCGGCCGTGGGGGCGAGAAAAATTCCGGCAGAGAGACAAAATTTTCGCGAAAGTCAAAAAATCCCCGGGTAATACCTTCCAGTTTGATCTCATGCCGCTCGCCAAAAGCGGGCAGCCAAAAGACGGCTGACAGGCCCAGGCCAAGAAGAGCGCCGGCTGCGGTGCGTAGTAGAACCGGACCGCACATCTTTAGGCTCATTTGGCGGCAGGTCGCGATCAATAGGAACAGCAGGTAGGCTGCAAAAACCGGGAGAAACAACATCGCGCTAATGTTGTGGCTGAAAAGCAATCCCGCCAGTGAGAGAGCGGCTGCAACAACATAGCGCGGCCGGCCGTCGGTGATGAGGCCGTAAAAGGCCCAAAAGATGAGGGGGTAAAAAGCTAGACCCAAGAATTGGCCATAATTCCCTTGAATATAGGCTTCACGCAGGCGGTAAGGCGCGTAGACATAAACCGCGGCGGCCAACAGGGCCGGATAGGGGCCAAGAATGGGCCGCACAAACAGAAACATGCCCAGGCTGCAGAGCAGAAAGGTGCCGACGAGCACGCCCTTCATCGCCTCGTCCAGGGGCAACCCGGTCAGATGGATAATTTGAGTGGCCTGGTAGAGCAGCGGTGGGGCGTAACTAAAGATCGGCATACCATGTCCCAGGGCCAAATCGGTTCCCCAACGGGGATATAAATTACCCTGCTGCCAGGCCTCGTTGAGCTCTACTTGCCGCATCAGATGTACCGGGCCGTCGGCGCTATTTGGCAAACCCGCGTGCGTGAGGAGCGGCATTACGGCAAAGATTGGGATGATAAGCGCCAGCAGGAAACCATAGTCAAAATTTTTAATTTTGCCTGCCCTGCGACCGGACGAAGCCCCAGGGGATCTTGAAATTCGGGTTTTGGACGTCACGTCTATCAGTTTTAACGCTTCTCAATCTCTATGGTCGTTAATTCGACAAAATTAGCACCGGTGGCAGTTATTAAGCGCTGTCCGGTTTGGGTATCATACAAACCGACAATCAGCCGGTAGCTGCCGGGCCGAACCCCGGTTATCGGAATATAGCGGCGGTCAATAATCGTTCGTCCGGGCAGCCAGGTTGAAGTGGGGTAAGCCCCATCCAACGGCGGGCGGTCGAAGCTCGCTGCCAGGTTCTGATCCGAATCGAGCAGTTGGGCAAAAACAGTATAGTTTTGCTGTGGCCTGCGCTCGCTGCGCCAGGCCAGCCTAAAATCAAGGCGGTTCGGAATCACTGAGTCCACCTGAAAACCGGTCAGCTCTATCGTGTCCCGCTCATTGCGCAGGGATATCGCCAGCCGATGATCGAGGCGACTTGGCTGGCGCCGGCCAGGAGCGACGTTGACGATTGTCAGGCGGGCAGTATCGCCGCTGCCATCAGACAAGGGCAGCAGACGCCCATCTTGATCGGGGTCAAGCAGGCCCACACGCACGGCGTAAGCCATGGGTGCCGTACCCGCGGGCACGATCAAATCGTGTTCGTCCCGCACGTAGCGAGCATTGTCCCAGTGGAACGTGGGCATATTGCTTTCCGTGGTAACATCGCCCGGGGTGTAGTTGGTCGCCTCGGCGACGGTTGTCGAATCGTTCAAGCGATCCAAATGCACAAATGGCTGCAAGTTTAGCCGAAGGGGTGCCGAGTCGGTCTCCCAATAGAGCACGACCGGCAGGTAATCTCCGGGCGCAACAACGCTTTGGCCCAGATCGTATCCGGCTAAACGAATGCCTTGGTCAAACCGAATGTCGGTTTTATGTTGGGCCGGCAAGACTTGGTGCGGGGGTGAATGGACTGTGAAAAATGGGCGCAGCAGCGGTTTGAGCCAGAAGGCGCCGATAATGATAAGGGCCGGTCCGAGTACGGCAATCATTTTTCGGAGACCGGTCGCCCCGCCGTAACCGGGAGGACGCTTGAGCGACGTCGACGGGTTGGGAGACCCGTCCCGGTCTTATTTAACCATCGGCCTACCAAAACGATCAATCCCAGGGCCAAAACAGTCAAGGATATAGAAACGACCCGCAGCGGAGTTTCACCGAAATGTATCTTTAAGATATGCGCTCCGGCGGGGATGTCGATCAGTATCAAGCCGGTTGCCGACTCGGGCCTGATTTTTGCCGGCAGGTCATCTAACCACGCTCGCCAGCCAAGATAATCGAACTGGAAAAAGCGCAGCGTAAAAGCGGCCGGTGTGTTGAGTTGGTAAATGTGGGTAACCCCATTTTGTTCAAGCAATGTTGCCTGGGTCCCGTCGGGAAGAGTACTGGCATCGAGGCGTTGGGGAGATTGGCCTGCCAAAAACGCCTCAATCAGGGGCGAAGAGGTGGGCGGCCGGGTCACGGTCCGGGGAAGGTATTCGCCCAAAGTGGTCGTGCCGATAGTTTGTGAACTTTGCTCATACCGGATTTGATCGGCGATGGTAGCCTGGCCGTATCGAGCAAACGGGGTAACGGGGTAGAGCAGCGGCGCTACGGCCACAATCTGAAGCAGCACACAACCGGCTGTGACAGGCGGTCGAATTTTTTGAGGCAGCAAGATCACAGCGGCCCCGGCCAGAAAGGCCAGCCCCAAATTTGCCAAGCCCAACATTCGCCAGGGAAACTCGGCCACCTGCAGGATGCTGACGAGCTCCCACACCCAGCGCGACACGGGCAAGGTCATAAAGATAGCCAGGGCAGCTACAATCGCGAAGAAAAATATTTGGAAGTGGGTGAGTGGCAAATGTTGAATGCCGGAGCCTGACGCACTTGGCACAGGGCGCCCCACGGCGGATAAGCGACCAAGGAAGACGGATGACAAACGACGGGTTACGCCGGACCGGTCGCCAACTGCCGGCAGCTGACGACCGACAAGCAGCCTAAAGCCGGCCAGGAGTCCGAAACCGGCCAAGGCCAGAGTAACCAGGCCCAAGCTTAGGGGGACATAGGGATTGGCGGCGCGGGCATCTAAAGGTTCAATCCAGGCGGCGAGCTCCGGCCAGTAGGGGTAACGTACGAAAAAAGGGCTCTTTTCCAGGTAGATATTGGCCTGGGCCCGGGTGGCAAAGCGCTCGAAAAAGGCCGGCAGCCACGAAAAGGCCGATAAAAGCAAGCCGAGAGGAATGATTAGCAGCGGCAGGTAGGGGGCCAGGGCAAATGGGTGGTCTGAGGGCCGCGAGGCTGGAATACCGGAAAGTTGAGACTCCGCCGGGTGAGGAGCCCGAAAATTTGGAGTCCTTTTTCGCGCTGCCAGAAATAAAACCAGGCCGTACAAGCCGACGACCGGCGTAAAAACCAGGGCTTGAAAGAGATGGCTGAGCAGCACCCCGGCATAAAAAAGGGACGAAGCCACCGTCCAGCCCCAAGATTGCCGGCAAACTGCCCCGGTCAAAGCCCACAGCACCCACGGGAAAAGACCGACCGCTATTAACTGGGGAATGTTTCCACCGTAAAGCAGAGCCTCACGTAGGGCAAAGGGTGCAAAAGCGTAGGCTACGGCGGAGATCAACCCCGCTTCAACGCTGTCCAGCACATCCCGCACAAGGAGATACATCCCAATTGCGTAAAGTGGAATTGTGAGGATAATCAAAACCTTAAGGGCAGACTCAAAGGTCAAGCCCAGAAGATGGAAAACCAGCCCCAAGAAATAAGGCAGCGGTGGGGCGAACACAAACAAAGGATATCCATAGCCCAGCGCCAAATTAGGTGCCCAGCGCGGCACAATGACTCCAGGTGCCAGGGCTTGCTCAAATTCCATGGTGCGATAAAGATGAATCGCAAAATCAGCTGCAGCGGGTAGGCCGGGTTGTAAAAAGTTTTGTATAATAAACAGGGTTATTAAGGCTGCAAAAATCAAGCCTAGGTCAACGCCGCGTAGAGCGTCGTAGGTCGTGCGTAACACGCCACGGGTGAACCGGGAAACTTGTTCCGGGATTCGTAAAACGTACAGCGAAACCTGTAAAATATAGTTCATCTTATTAAGCAAGAGTCTCGACGCCTGACAGCCGAAACCCTAAAGTAAATCCAAATTGCCGTTGGTTAAAGTTGAAAGGTGATTGTCATTGAACCAGGTAATATCGGAGCATATTCGACATACTGATGTACTATAGCGAACTGGCGTGACTGTCCCCTATTTCGCAGCAACTTACGTTAAAATTTACACAAATTTTGACTATACCACAAAATGCAATGACTGAACAAACCTCATCTATCGAATCTCCAAAGATATCGATTGTCTTGCCAACGTACAACGAAGCCGGCAACATTGATTCGTTAATTGACCGTACCTTGCAGGCTCTGGGGAATTATCCCGGCGGGATTGAAGTGGTAATCGTTGACGACGACTCGCCGGATGGAACCTGGCGATTGGTGGCCGACAAAGCCAAAACCGATCGGCGCATCCGGCTTATACACCGCATTGACGAGAGCGGCCTGACCAGCGCCATCAGTCGAGGAATTCGCGAGGCGCGAGGTCAGTGGGTCGGTTGGATGGATTGCGACCTGAGCATGCCTCCCGAGGCCTGGCCTGGCTTGGCCGAGACGTTAGCCCAGGGGGCCGATATGGCCGTCGGCTCCCGCTACGTGCCGGGTGGCGCCGATGTCGCTCATTCATTTAGCGGTCGTCTCTTTTCCCGAATTATTAATCTCTGGGCCAGCTTGCTCTTGAGTTGGTCGATTAAGGATTATACCAGTGGTTTTATTCTAGGCCGTAAGGCAGTTTTTGTTAAAATTGACCTGCGCGGTGATTACGGTGAATACTGTATCGATCTGTTGTATCGCGCCCAGCGAGCGGGATTTACCGTTCAAGAACTGCCCTACCTGTGCGTCCCGCGCGAAGCCGGAGAAAGCAAAACCGCAGCAAACGTCTGGGGTTACATAACCCGGGGCGTCAATTACGTCACCACGGTGCTGCGGTTGAGATTTCAGCCCGATCAAAGGTGACGAATGGCGAACGACGGATGACCGGCGACGAATGTTACGTTGGCCGTTTGTTTCGCAGCTTACATTACAAAATAAACGGAAAAAAGGATGGAGTTGAACACTCGTCAAATCCTGGCCGAACCCTTCTGCCATATATTCTCAGACCGGGCCGAGGCCGAGTGGGCCTTTGACCTGCTGCTGGCTACGGCCAAACGGCTGGGCATTCACGATCCCTATGACCCGCGCTTTGCTCTGACCTTGACCCGGCGGGCAGGGAAACCCGGCTTGCATCTCAACTTTGGAGGTTGGTTGGTGTTGGGTTTTCGCAGCAGCCGGCAGATTGAGATGGTGCTGCTGGCCGCGCGGATAACCTGGGACGAACGCTTTGCCGGCCTGCCCTTTGAATCCAAGGAAGGCGAACCGGAAGTACGCAGCTACCAACTTCCGCTGTCGATGGTCAGACCGCTAACCAGCGATCTGCAGGCGGCTTTAGAAGCGACCATGGCGTTTATTGCCGGTAAGTTCAGCACCTGGAAACGTGCTACTCCCTGGAAACGTCACAAAACAGAGCTCGTGGAAGCCCTATTTGATCCCGACAAACGCCGCCGGCTTTTCGCCGAAGGCCTAGAAGAGCCCGAACTCCTATACGAACCCCACCGCACCGCCTTTTATCAGGACGTCAGCGAGGAGCCGGAGACGTATGAAGTGAAAAATCAAAGTGAGCTGCAAATTGACGTCAACGAAAACCCAGCCTACTCGCTGGCCGAAATTGTCGAGGCAACCGGCTTTGACGAAGTAGAGCTGGCTCGTTGGGTGCGGGCGATCGAGCGTAAGGGGCAGGCCGTTCTGTACGGGCCGCCGGGAACGGGCAAGACCTTTCTGTCTGAGCAGTTGGCCCGGCATCTGGCCGGCGGCGGCGATGGCTTTTGGGAGGTGGTGCAATTTCACCCGGCCTATGCCTACGAGGACTTCGTGCAGGGCATCCGGCCTCAAAGCGACGGACTGCAGCTAAGCTATCCGGTCGTGCCCGGCCGCTTTCTGGAATTCTGCCAAAAAGCCGAAACCCGAGACGGCATTTGCGTCCTGATCATCGACGAGATCAACCGGGCTAACCTGGCCCGCGTTTTTGGCGAACTGATGTACCTGCTGGAGCGCCGCCGGCGCGAAATCCCTCTGGCTGGAGGCGGCCTGTTCAAAATTCCGGAAAATGTGCGATTGATCGGCACGATGAACACGGCCGACCGCTCGATTGCACTCGTCGATCATGCCCTACGCCGGCGCTTTGCTTTTCTCAAGCTTGAGCCGAAGGTTGAGGTGCTGCGGCGCTATCACCACAAGACGGGCCTGCCGGTCGAAGGCTTAATCAATGTGCTGCAGCGCTTAAATCAAACCATTCAGGATGAGCATTATTTTGTAGGAATAACTTATTTTCTACGCGAAGAGCTCTTGGCCCAAATTGAGGATATTTGGAAAATGGAGATCGAACCCTATCTGGAGGAGTATTTCTTTGACCAGCCGCAGAAAGTCGACGAGTTTCGGTGGGATCGAGTCCGCAAAGAGGTGCTATCACCAGGATGAACCAACCCACGGAACTCACAGAGTACACGCCCCGCCAATTCAGCCGTGAAGAAATTTCGGAGACGGCAGGGGAGATATTGTGGCAGCACTATGGCCGTCAGGTCGCCGTAGAATTCCCATCGCCTAAAACGGCGGGCCGGTGGCAGCTCACGGCCCAGGGCTGGGTCGGCCATATTCCGGTAACGCCCGATCTTACCCTGGCCTTGCAGCCAAAAGTGGCCCTGGGCAATCTGTTTCGCATGCTGGAATACGCCTATAATCTGAACAGTTTGCGCTTCTTGGACGGACTGGTAGATTGCCACTCTCTGACCGAGTTTTTTGAGCAGCTGGCCGGCATCTTGGCCCGGCGCATTTTAGACCGGGGACGCAAAGGCTTTTATCGAGCCTATGTTCCCCAAGCTGAGCCGCTGCCTTATGTACGAGGGCGTTTAAATGTGCGTGACCTCGGCCAAACACCCGAACGGGTTAGGCTCAACTGTCATTATGAAGAACACACCGCGGACATCGAAGAGAACCAGATTTTGGCCTGGACGCTTTTTCGTATTTCCCAGAGCGGTCTGCACGGCGAGCCGGCGAGCCGCACCGTGCGCCAGGCCTACCGCGCCTTGCAGGGCCTGGTTAGCCTGATACCTCACCGGCCTGAAGTCTGTCAGGGGCGCTTCTACCACCGGCTTAACGAAGATTACCAACCACTGCACGCCTTATGTCACTTCTTCTTAGACCAAAGTGGGCCCAGCCATCAGCTCGGCCAGCGCACCATGCTGCCTTTTTTGGTCGATATGGCCCGGCTGTATGAACGGTTTGTAGCCGAATGGCTCAAAGTGCACTTACCCGCCGCGTTCCAGCTCAAAGTGCAGGAAAAGGTGAATCTCAGCCAAATGAGACCACTTCACTTTGACATCGACCTGGTCATCTACCGGCGCGGCTCGGGCACGGCCCGCACTGTGCTGGACACCAAATATAAAACGCCCGCCTCACCTTCAACCGACGATATTCACCAAATGATCAGCTACGCTCATACCAAGGGCTGCCGGGAAGCCATTCTCATCCATCCCAGTCCCCTGCCCTATCCGCTGGACGAGACAATTCGGGGTATCCGCATTCGCAGCTTGACTTTCTCCCTGGACCGTGATCTAGACCAAGCAGGCCAAACGTTCTTAGAGAATTTATGGCCATAACTCAGGAGAAGCCTGTGTCCCGCTGATGAAAAAGCGAGACCGAATACCCGAAGGGCACAGGGAGCACAGATAATGAAATCGAGACCGGCCCAATTTTGAAGATTGGACCGGTCTCGAAACACTATTTCCGAGGGTGTCACCCATGTCCCCAACCAAGGCAGATTTACGGCGGCTTCTCCAGCGCATCGATGGCAAAGGCTACCCAGCTTACAAAGACATTCGTGGCAGTTACGAATTCGACGATTTTAGGCTTTACATCGACCATGTTCAGGGCGACCCCTTTGCCGCACCGTCCAGGCTGCGAGTGCGAGTGCCCATGAGCGTCGCCCAATTACCCCCTAATACCCGCGCCAATCGCAGCCGGGAAATTGCGCTCCGTGACTATTTGGCCCGAGTTTTCTCCGGCCAATGTCGGACCGTCAGCGATCGCAGTCGCGGCTCCGGCAAGAGCGGTCTGATCGCCATGGATATGCCCGGCCAGGAAATTTTGGAGCGATCTTCGACCATGGTTAGCGACGAGTTTGTCGAAGCTCGCTTTGTGGTGGGGCTGCCGGCCCGGGGACGGCGCGTGCTGGGCAGCCAGGCGATCGTTATGCTGGGTGACGAGGTTCCAAAAATCGTTGACTCTGCCCTGAAATATGCCCACCTGGACACCAAACGATTAGCCAGGCATCTCAACGCCGCCGAGGATGCCGACGTTTTGAGAGCCAAACTACCGGCGTTGGGCCAGGTCGCCTTTGTGGCCGATGGGGCCATGCTCCCCCGCCGCTCCGGTGTCGATGACCGCCCGCTGCCACGCGACCAGGCTATTCTCTTCCGCAGCCCAGACAGTCTACGGGTTGAGATCACGCTGCCACACGCCGGTCGGATCGGTGGCATGGGCATTCCGACAGGTGTAACCCTGATTGTCGGGGGCGGCTATCACGGCAAGAGCACATTGCTGCTGGCGTTGGAGCGGGGCGTTTACAACCATATTCCCGACGACGGCCGCGAATTGGTCATTACCGACCCCACGGCGGTCAAAATTCGGGCCGAGGATGGCCGGCGGGTTGAGGGCGTGGACATTCGCCCCTTCATTAGCAATCTGCCCAACCACGGCGACGCAGCGGCCTTCCGTACCGACAACGCCAGCGGCAGCACCAGCCAGGCGGCTAACATTATCGAGGCCCTGGAAGTTGGGACCAGAGTTCTGCTGCTTGACGAGGACACCTGCGCCACAAATCTAATGATCCGTGATGCCCGTATGCAGGCGCTGGTCGAGAAATCAGGCGAGCCAATTACACCCTTTATCGACCGGGTACGGCAGTTAGCCGCGGGGGGCAGCGGGCCAGGCGCTGTTAGCAGCATCTTGGTGCTGGGCGGCAGCGGCGATTATTTCGACGTCGCCGATACGATCATTCGGATGGATAGCTACGTGCCCCGAGATGTCACGATCGACGCCAAAACTATTGCC
>JBFGLD010000095.1:0-10338 GCA_041576335.1 Anaerolineae bacterium
TCGTGCAGCAGGGTGACCAGGATCCGCGCGCCGGAGCAGCCGGTCGGGTGTCCCAAGGCAATTGCCCCGCCATTAACGTTAGTAAGGTCGTGGCGCATGCCCAATTTTTTCATAACGCCGAGGCTTTGGGCAGCGAAGGCTTCATTCAACTCAATCAAACCGATGTCAGCTATGGTCAAACCAAACCGTTTGAACAACTTCTGCGTGGCCGGCACCGGACCGTAACCCATCACGCCGGGATCAACCCCGGCCACGGCGGACCCGACCCAACGGGCCATCGGCTCCAGGCCTAACGCATCGGCCTTATCACGGCTCATCAGTAATAATGCGGCCGCCCCATCGTTGATACCACTGGAGTTACCGGCGGTCACCGTCCCCCTTTGGCGAAAAGCAGCCCGAAGTTTTGCCAGTTTCTCCAGGCTCGTGTCCAAGACAAAGTGGTTGTTTTCTTTACGATAGCGCGGATGCTCGTCAGTATCGACGATGATCGGCGCTCTTTTACGCTGCGGCACGGCGATGGGCACAATTTCAGCCTTGAACTTTCCGTCGTTAATCGCCTCAATGGCGCGGCGGTGGCTTTCTAAGGCAAAGGCATCCTGCTCTTCGCGGCTAATTTCCATTTCCTCGGCGATATTTTCGGCGGTCTCGCCCAGGCTTATGATCGGGTACATGGCCTCCATTTTAGGATTGTGGTAGCGCCAGCCCACGGTCGTATCCCAAATTTGGGGATCTCCCACCGGTTGAGGGCGTTCCGGCTTGGGCATCGACCAGGGGGCCCGGCTCATCGACTCGACGCCGGCGCCGATAAACACATCCCCCTCGTTGGCCAGGATGGCCTTAGCCGCCTGATTAACTGCCTCCAAGGCCGAGGAGCAGTTGCGATTGACGGTAACCCCCGGCACCTCAACCGGAAAACCGGCCAGCAAGGCTGAATGACGGGCCACATCTCGGTTATCTTCACCGGCCTGGTTGCCGCAGCCGGCGTAAACATCCTCAATCAAGGCCGGGTCGAGGCCGGTGCGTTCCACCAGCCCCTTAAGCACCTCTGCCAACAGATCGTCAGGCCGCACGCTCGATAAAGCCCCGTTGTGTTTGCCAATCGGCGACCGGACGGCGTCGACGATGACGACTTCTTTCATAGTTTCCATCTCCTCGACTACTGAGCCGAATTGTATCAGGTCTACAACCTCAAATCAATTGCAGCAAACAATCTATTCCCCTGAAGTCTCACTTGGTTGGTAGTCACCTAACCAATGGATCCAATTTAAGGTATCGCCCACTACATTAAACAACCGCTTGTCCGCCGTCCAAAATTGGCAGCCGGCCATCTCGGCTAGGGCCAAGTAGTGAGCATCGTAGGCTGCCGGACGATCAAAGCGGTTAGCCAACTCCCAGGCGTACCGGTTAAGACCCGCCGGCTGCAGCAATTGTACCGGTAATTGGTGAATTATGGCAAACGCCTCTGCACCCAAATCCGGTGACAAGCGGCCTCGGTGAACGCGATTCCGAATAACAGACGTCACCTCATAACCCCACACAGCCGGGGCAATGACGGCAATACCTTTCGTATGCCATTCGCTCCACAACGCATTGGCTAATTGACTTTCAGATTCGTGAATCACAAGTTTGAGAGTCAAACTTGCATCAACGCAAACCCAAGAGTTCATCATCGCGCTCTATTCGTAGTTGTGTTAATGATTCAACTGAGTTTTCCGGCTCAATATTGTGGGCTTCTTGCCATTGTCTAATTCGTTCACGAAGACGACCTGCTGCGGCCAAGGCGGTGAAATGTCGCTCTTCTTGAACAATGATCTGCTCATTCAGTTGTTGTAATCGTCGCAAATCCTCGATACCGACGAGCGCCGCCTTTGGTTCACCATGCGCTACCAGCACAATGCGCACACCGCCATATGCGGCTCGATTAACCAAACTTCCTAAATTCTGACGTAGCCTGCTCATGCTGACCTGAATTTCACTCACCACAATCTCCTTTAATTGTACGAATCGCGCGATTCGTGTATTTCGATCAAATTATAGTCCACGCGTGTCGCCGAGTGAATATCACCTGGAATTTTGAACAGGCATCCAATTCAACAGATTTGTTAGCTTAAAGCCTCAATGAAAGCCTTGAACCGTTCTGCCGCCTCGATCAGGTGGGGGCAGGTTTCCTGCAGAAATTGCTCGACGGGCAGCTTTTTTTGGTAGGTTGAGAGCATGGCTTCGCCGTCTTCATCCGTCAGGCCGTAAAGGTAACTGGTAGAAAGGCGCAGGGTTAGATCCTGCGGATTGGCACCAAAATCCGATCCGGGCAGCGTGGCCATATACTCTTCATTCAGTAGAAAATTGGCCAGGTCCTGACTAGTATGAATGTTATGTTTTTTCGCCAGGGCATCTCGCCAGGGAGCAAAGCTGGGATATACGTAAAACCCACCCGCCGGCCTGGGACACGGCACGTGTAACGCATGTAAGACCTGGTAGAGGTAAGTGGTAACGCAGCCGTGAATGGTTGTGCACATGCCGGCGTAGGCATCGATATCCGGGTCATCACCATAGGCTACCACGGCTGCATACTGGACCGGCGCTGCCGCAGTAGTCCAGATGGCACCGGCCACGGCGGTCATATAGCGATGTACTTCAGCCCCAAAATCGTCGGGCGGCAGAATTGCCACGCCCAGGCGCCAGCCGCCGAGCGAGAGATGTTTACTCAATCCGCCGGTCACAATCGTTTTTTCCGGGTAGTAGTGAGCCATTGAGATATGAGGCGGGGCCCCATAGGTGGTCAGCGCGTAGATTTCGTCGCTGATAATCACCATTCCTTCCGCCCGGACCACCTCGGCCAGCGCTGCCTGAATTTCAGGCGGATACACGACGCCGGTAGGATTCCCAGGACTATTGAGGACCAAGATTTTGGGCGACCGCCCGGCATCTCTGGCTGCCTTCAAACCGGCCTTCAGGCTTTCCGGCGTGAGGCAGTAGTTATCTTCCAAGCGAGTGGGAATCCAGGTCACAGTTTTACCTGTTAATAAGGCCTGCGTATCGTAACTAACCCAGGTTGGAGACGGTAAAATCAGATCACCTTCCAGAGCACACATGGCCGCAAAGAGTAAGGTCTTACTGCCGCTGCCTACAATTACTCGATCAGGCTCAGCGTTTATCTTGAACTTACGGCGGTAGTAGCCGGCAATTTGGGCCCGTAACTGGGGTAGGCCGGGCACCGGAAGGTAAGAACGAGCCGACGCATTTTCCCGAAATGCAGCTAAAATCTTGGGGTGCACCGGAAAGCGAGCCTCACCAAAACCCAGGTGTAATACGTGATGTCCCCCGGCCATCAACTCACTTATTTTTGCATTGAGGGCCATTGTGGCCGACATCTTGATCGGGGGTTTGATCCAATGCGTGTTTGTCATTATTAACTAAAGTCCCTTGTTAGTTCAGAGATTAAGGAGTACGCTATCCCTCGTCGCCAAGCTTCTTTGGCCCAAGTTATCTGATCGCTGCAGCCAGGGCCTTTTCAAACTTTTCAAGCCCCTCATTTATTTGAGCTTCGCTAACGACCAGCGGTGGAATCCAACGGATAGTATTGGCATACATACCACACGTCAGCAGTATGAGGTTGCCATCTTTCAGGGCCTGCTGAGTCACGCGTTTGGTTATATCGGGGTCCGGCCGGCCCGTCTTAGGATCGGCAAATTCGCAGCCAATCATCAACCCCAGACCGCGGACATCGGCCATAACGGGGATGCGACTTTGGATTTCCAGCAAGCCGTCCATCAGCTGTTTTCCTCGGGCGGCCGCGTTTTCCACTAACCCTTCTTCTTTTAATACTTTGATCGTCGCTTCGACGGCAGCGCAGCCCATTACATTTCCACCGTAGGTTCCGCCATGCGTGCCAACTTGCCATTTGCTCATAATTTCTTGGGATGAAGCAATACCGGAAATGGGGAAGCCACTGCCCATGCCTTTGGCCATAATCATAATGTCGGCCTTGCTACCTGCGTGTTCGTGGGCAAAGAATTTTCCGGTACGTCCAAAGCCGCTTTGCACCTCGTCAACCACCAACAAAATGCCGTGCTCATCACAGATGCGGCGCAAACCTTGTAAGAATTGGGGCGGTGCCGGAACATATCCGCCTTCGCCCAATACCGGCTCGATAACCAGTGCTGCTGTCTCCTGGGGCGCAGTTTGGGTATGGAGGATCATATCTAACTCGCCCAGGGCCCAGTCACTCACGGCTTCATCAGCCAGGCCATAGCGATACGCATAGGGGAAAGGGGCCACAAAAATTCCACCGGGCAGAGGCTGATAGTCTACCCGGTAGACGGTTTTGGCCGTGGTCATGGCCATAGTTTGGGCAGTGCGCCCGTGAAAACTACCCTGGAAGACAACGACATTGGTACGCCGGGTATAATGTCGGGCCAACTTAACCGCCCCTTCTACCGCTTCTGCCCCAGAATTAGAAAAGAAGAACGTGTCCAGGTGCGGCGGTGTGACCTCGTTCAGAGCCTGGGTTACCCGGACAAGCGGCTCGTGAAAATAGCAGTTAACCTGGGCGTGAAGGATTTTCGCGACCTGCTCTTGAACCGCTTTTACGACCACCGGATGGCTGTGGCCCGTATTTGCTACGCCGATTCCGCTGGTAAAATCTAAATATTGCTGCCCGTTCGTGGCATAAACATAACAGCCTTCCCCACGCTCAACGATCAAATCAGTGACGCGGCTCCAAACCGGAGCAATATGCGACAGATCGTATGTCATTAGACCTACTCCTTATTCTATTGAAAATTCGTTGCTACTCAACCTGTATGGTCCGAGGCGGTCTACCCACCGGGGGCCTTTGACTCTGACCGCCGTCATCGGAAAATCACGGCAGTTGTGAGGCGATGTCGCGGGCCACAGACCCACTCCGGGCAAAGCTGATTGTAACCAAAATTCAATCAAGCCCAGAATGCCTTTTTCAGATCCGCCGGGCTGCTGAACTCATCGACCGGGCCTTCGTATTTGTTGCGGCCCAACTCCAATACGTACACGTAATCGGCAATCTTGAGGGCATGCCGAATTTCCTGGTCAACCAATACGATGGTAATGCCGGCATCTCGCAGCCTGAC
This sequence comes from Anaerolineae bacterium, assembly GCA_041576335.1. GTDB lineage: Bacteria > Chloroflexota > Anaerolineae > 4572-78 > J111 > JANQQF01. Next base: position 5,106 of record JBFGLD010000095.1, read on the forward strand.
CAACATCAGGTATACTTCTTCCGAAAGTAACTTGGCCAGTCCGGCAGTCGGCTCATCCACGAGCATTACCTTGGGGTCGGTCATCAGGGTACGTCCGACTTCAACCATGCGCTGCTGACCGCCCGAAAGCTTGCCGGCGAGTGATTTACGCCGCTCTTTCAACACGGGGAAACGGACGTAAATCTCCTCCATCTTACGTTGAATGCGGGCCTTATCGTTTCTGAAAGTGTAGGCCCCCATCTCCAGGTTCTCCTCAATAGACATCCAGCGAAAGATACCGGGATGCTGCGGAATATAGGCCAGGCCCAATTCAATCAAGTTATAGGTGGGGACGCCGCTAACATCTTGACCCTCTAATAATACCCGGCCCTTATTCGGCTTCAAAAAGCCGTAGATAGCTTTGAGCAGAGTTGATTTGCCGACACCATTGGCTCCCAAGACGGTGGTGATTTGGGCTCGCTGAACTTTGAGATTGACGCCCTGTAAAATGTTCAAATCTTTGTAATAGCCTACATAGAGATCCTTGATCTCCAAGGCAACCGAGGCCGGATCGATATCCCGGCCGTCCGTACCCAGCACGGGTGCGGCGGCTGGGCTTTGGATCGAGGTTGTCTGGTTGGTCATGCCTTACACTTCTCCTTCCTGGGTGGGTTGGGGAACGCCCGGAGACGCGGTGGGGCTGCTGGAGGCCTCGTCTTCTTCACCCAGGTAGGCTTCAATTACAACCGGATTGTGGCGAACCTCCGTTGGCTCGCCGTCGGCAATGAGTTGGCCATAATTAAGCACCAGCAGGCGCTTACTCAAGGTGAAGATGGTGTCCATATCGTGGCTAATAATGATGAAGGCCTTACCCCGGGCGTTGACCGTGGTAATGTATTCGTAGATTTTCTCCATTAATTTGGGATGAACGCCGGCAAACGGCTCATCCAGAATAATAATATCCGGGTCAAGCATGAGCAAGCGACCCAATTCTAATAATTTCTGTTGGCCGCCGGAGAGGCTGCGGGCATAGTCTTTGGCCAGGTGTTCAAAAGTCAAAAATTCCAGGACTTCCCAGGCTTTCTGGGCCACCTCTTTGCGACGAGCAGTGGCCGATAAAGCCATGGCCGGGACCAGCAGATTTTCCAGGACGGTCATGCGGCGAAACGCCCGCGTTACCTGAAATGTGCGGCCCAAACCGGCTTTGGCGACCTGGTAGGGGGCCAGGGTATCAATACGCCGGCCGTTGAGATAGACGGTGCCGCTCGACGGTTTGAGCACCCCGTCGAGAACGTTTGTTAAGGTCGTTTTGCCGGCCCCATTCGGTCCTATCAACCCGATCAATTCCGGGCCACGCAACTTAAAGGTTACATTGACCAGGGCCTGAAGCCCGCCAAAGTTCTTGTTAACATTTCTAACATCAAGTTCAATCATTCCACATCGCCTGTTTTCCGCTTGTATCCGGGGTCGGTCGGCGCCAAGCAGTCAGGTTTGGAGCAAACACCTCACGCCGGCCTCGTCCCTACTCATTGAAAAGCCTCCTAGCCTTCCGCGGTGACCTGCTGGCGTTTGGCAACGGTTTCTTCAGCCACACCGCCCTTGGTAAACCAATTGATAATCGGAGAAATCAGCCCATTGTTCCAGAAGCGCAGCGTCAGCATCAACAGTAAGCCGAAGAAAACCAGCCGCCAGGTAGTCATATCCACCACAATCGGACCAATGGTAAAGCTGGTCCGCAAGAATTCCAGGGCAAACTGGATAACGATAGCCCCAATCGCTGCCCCGATCAGGCTCTCCAGGCCGCCGATGACGGCCATTGCAATCACCAAGCTCATTTGTAAAATCAGGATAATGTTGGGCGTAATGACGCCAATGAAGTGGGCAAATACGGCTCCGGCCCCGGCGGCAATCATACTGGTGATGACGAAGACCAGCACCTTATAACGGACTATATGGACGCCCAAGGCTGCAGCCGCTTCCTCATCTTCACGCAAGGCTCGGATAAAGAGACCAAATCGCGACATAGCCAGCCAATACATGATGCCCATAGAGACAAGAAACAGCCCTAACATTGCATAGTAAGGCGGAACTTTATCGGCAGGGCCAAAATCAAATCCAAATAAGTGAAAGCCGCCGGGAAAGAGTGGAACCAATTCCAGGCCGTTTGGCCCGTCTGTCAGGTCTATTTCCGCATTAATCGCAATTCGGACGATTTCTGAAAAGCCGATAGTGAAAAGAGCCAGGTAGGTTCGTCGCAAACGCAACACCAGCACACCGACTAAAAAGCCGAAAACTCCGCCCATGATAATCCCCAGCACAATACCAAGCGCAGGGGGCGGGCGAAAAACCGCGGCGTTGGCCAGAGCTTCCTGAGCCAAATCAAGGCAATTCTCGCCGCTGACGTTTAGAAAAACCAGCCAGGAATTGCCCAGCGGTATTTCCGAACAGGTAGTCGTTGGAGCCGTCGTAAAACGTACAAATTTACCCAGCAGCCCGGCGCTGTAAGCCCCGATGGCCATAAAGGCCATATGGGCAAACGAAAACTGACCGGCATAACCGGCCAAAAGCGACCAGCTCGAAGTTAGAATAGCATAAAAGAAGGCTACCGTGGCAATGTGCATAATATAGGGGTTCGACTGCAAACCGACCGGAGCCAGCAGCAGCAGCACCACGCTCGAAACCGCCAAAATCCAGGCCCACGTCGTGCGACTCATAATTCTCTCCCAAAAAGACCGGTTGGTTTAAGCAACAGGACCAGGGTTAAGATAATCATGCCGTACGCCGGAATATAAGCTGCGGCTCGCTGGGGATCGGGAATGCAGCCGGCCCCAAGGGCCTCAACCAACCCCACAATCAGCCCGCCCACAAACGCGCCCGGCAGCGAGCCCATGCCTCCGAGCACTATGATCACAAACGAGCGACCCGAAGCCTGTACGCCTACCCACGGCACCCACGAAAAAACCTGTACCAGCGAAGCCCCTGATAATCCGGCCAGCATCGCGCCTAAACCAAAAGCCAGAGTGTTCATCGTGTTCGGGTTGATACCGGTAACAGCCGCTGCCTGTCGATCCTCGCTCACGGCACGCAGGGCTTTGCCGGTCCAGGTACGGTATAAAAACCACATTAATACGGCTAATAAGATCAGGGAAATGAGAGCCGCCGTTACGCGCGGCGAAGATACCGAAATATCAAATATCCTAATCGTGCTGGCCGTTACATCCAGGACTGGTTCTTCGGCAGAGACAGGCAGGCTAAAGCTGGGGTACTCGATGAAGCGAGACACTTTTTTAGGGTTCGAGCCAACTAAAGCCAGGGTGGCATACTGTAAGAAGAAGGCCAGGCCAAAGGTGACCAGAATCGCATACTCGCCCGGACGTTCAACCTTGCCCGTATTCATGGCCCGCAAAAAGACACGCTCAAAAATTGCGCCGATAGCGAATGTCAAGAGCGCTGCGCCCAGTACCCCCAGGAAAGGGTTCAGGCCGGGGAACCAGACCGTGGTGAAATAATAAACGCCCATCCCCCCGAGCATATAGAATTCGCCGTGGGCAAAACTGACCACCCCCAAGATGGAAAAGATGAGGGTGAGCCCCAGGGCCATCAAACCGTAAATGGTACCAATGACTAACCCATTGACGATTTGGGTCGTCACAAAGGCCCCATTTGTAACACAAAAATTATCAGGATCGGCCGCGGCGAAGGCACCGGCAAAAATCAGCGCAATGACCGCTGTGGGGATAGCCACCCATTTCCAATTGAGTTTAGGCGTGAGATACCACAGCGGCACCAAAGAAAACGGACCACCCGCAGCGCCGGTCGCGGCCCCGGCCAAGCTGGCCTGTGAAATATCCAGGTCCTTTCGTCCGTAGATGCGGGGGGTGACCACAGCCCCAACGATTCCCCAACCGATAAACCACAAAAGGGCAAGGTATAAATAAGAGGCGTGTTCCATGGGCGTGCTTTCAACAAGATATATATGAGAATTAAGGTAGCCCCCGGGTGATGGGGGCTACCTTTGCCTTAACTTGTCGTGGTCAGCGGCCTGCTATAATCACGTCAGCCGTCTTGTAGGTGTCCGGATAGACAACCGCACTATCCGAAAACTTTTGACCTGGTTCCTGGTACTGAACCAAGAGTATGGCCGGCTCGGGAAACTGATGCCACCATTTAGCAGGTACATTTTCGGGAATAGGATTATGGGTACCATACGGGAAGGTAATGTTCCCCAAGGCGCCGTTGTAGTTAATGTTCTCCAGGGCACTAATAACGGCGTCGCCGTCGGTCGAGCCGGCTTCGTTAACGGCTTGGGCCACCAACTTCAAGGAGTCGTAGGCTTCCATGGCGAAAGACTCGGCTGCTGCCTTGCCCGTCTTGGTTGTATATTTGTCAACAAAGGCAGTGGTCTCAGTCGTATATAGGGACTGGGGGAGGCCAACACGAGTAAAGATGCACAGATTGCCATCAGGCACGTTGGCCCAGAAGGCTTCGTCGTCGGCGGCAACCTGGTTGCAGAGCATCGGTATATCTTGCGGACCGATACCGGCTTCTGCTGCTTGCTGCTCAAAGTTGTACGACGTTTCGCCGGTCAGCGATACGAAGATAAGATCAGGGTTCCCCGCCTTGATGCGCTCAATGATACCGGAGAAATCCTGAGTGCCAATGTCAGCCGAGAAGGTTATGGCCTCGATACCTTTGTCAACCAATTTTTCTTCGAGAGACTCAGCCTGTTCGATACCATAACTGGTGTTCTCAGTCATAATCACGACGCGCTTTGCAGCCAGAGACTCTATGAAGCTGGCATAGACATCCGCCGTCAATGATGACATAGGTGCGATACGGAAAACTTGAGGATATTGGGCCTCCGTAATGCTATCGCTCCAAGTCTCGGCAAAGACAACGGGCACGTTGTTAGCCTTAGCTACTTCCATTTCGGTCAAAGCAACCGCGCTGTGATATTCGCCTACGACCGCAACAACACCTTCTTGATTAATCAGACGCTCCATCTGCGAAGTGCCGCGCTCCGGCAAACCTTCCGTGTCCGCCACAACCAGTTCAACTTCCTGGCCCAGCACGCCACCGGCCGCATTGATCTCCTCCAAGGCAATCTCAAAAGCAGCCCTCATCGTCTCGCCCCCGGTCACCGAGCCGGGTGCTGACAGGGGAACCACCGCTCCAATTTTGATGGTGCCCGTACCAAGGCGCTCCGTACCACCGCCAAAATAGGCTTGAGCTTCTTCCTGGGTGGGGATATAAA
>JBFGLD010000096.1:0-10319 GCA_041576335.1 Anaerolineae bacterium
CATAAATTTTGAGGTATTATCCTATGGACATCTTCACTGTTTGTCAATCGGACAGCAAGTCCGCCTCAAATCCCAGAACCCGGCCTAAACTTTCGCAAACCGGTTAAAATGCCCTGATCTTGATCGAATTTAAGATCAGACTTCGTTTCCAGCCCGGTTACACCCAGACAAGGAGAACGATTACATGAAAATTGAGAAACTGGCTTGCCCGAGCTGCAGCGCTCCCCTCTCCGGTGATTTCGCGCCCAATCAAAAGATCGAATGTGACCACTGTAGTGTTCCCCTCATCCTGACCGATGTGAACACGGAATACCCGATTTTCTGCCCGAAATGCCACACCCTCAATGGCGATGAGGTCCGCTTCTGTAACCATTGTGGTCAGCAGCTCAAGGTCGATTGCATTCTGTGCCATACCCAAAATCGAATTGACACAAATTACTGCGCCAAATGTGGCGTACACCTGCAACGAGCTAAAACCAAGCGCCGCTGGTTGCGAGAAGCCGACTCTCTACTCAGACAAGAGCGGCTCGAGATTCTTAAAGAAAAAGAAGCCAGGCAGCGACAGGAGCGGTTAGAGCGGCTAATCGAGGCGTTAGATGAACCGGAAAATCACGATTTTGCCATTTATCAGCTCAACCAAATTGGAACAGAAGCGGTTAAAGCCCTGGTTGAAACTTTACTATACGATGAGGATGTTGATGCCCGCTACGGAGCGGCCAGGGCGTTGGGTCAAATTGTGGCCGAGCAGGAGGTGACGGTTTTGAGCAAGGCGCGCAATTCCACGGTAAGAGCGTTGGTCAAAGCCCTGGACGATCCTGAACTGCCTGTTCGCTACTGGGCAGCCGCCGCGCTGGGTAAATGCGGCAGTAACCTGGCCATCGAACCCTTGGCAAAACTGCTTAAAGAACCGCACAAGGGAATACGCCAGGTAGCTCGGACCGCGCTTGAAAATATCGGCGGCAAAAGGGTCGCGGAAATCTTGAACCTAAAAAAATCCCCAAAAAAATTGGGTTGGATTTGGCGAAGATCAGCCTGATGCGCGTAATTCTTTAGAGCTTGATTGAATTAGATGTAATTTTGATTAAAATCTATCCTACGGAAAATTGTTGGTATCTAATTTATGGAACGGGATATTATCTTAATTGTCACAGGCGGGTTGATCGGCCTGGTCAGCAGCCTGGCTACGATTTTCGCCATTTATTTACTCGACGGTCTCCGCCTTAAAAGGCAGTGGCAGCGTGAGGACCAACTGCTGCTTGGCGAGAAACGTAGGGAGATAGACGAAATCATGGCGCTAGCAGAGCAAGCCCAGGCGCCTGAAAGTGAAATCAGCCGCTAATCTGTTTGTGAAGGCCTGAATATTTGAAGAAGATGATTTCGAAACCAGTGAGGGCGATATATTAATGCCTTATGTAAGTGTAATCCTAGCCTTCATCGTGCTAGCTATCTTACTCAGTTGGGTTGACCGGCAGTCGATCAGGGGCAAACAAATTCTGATAACCTTTTATGCCATTATCGTGCTGTTTAGCGTGCTGCGGGGTATCTGGTTATCCGCAGTGTTGTTTGGGTTATTGGCTGCCTGGAATTGGGTTGGCCTGCAGCGGCTGCGCACCCCTCAGTTCAAGTCAACGAAAAGGTTCCGGTTGCCGCGGGGCTGCCCGCCCAATTGTTTTGGGATTGACCTTAACGGGGCCAATTTGCAGGGAATAAATCTTAGCGGAGCAAATTTACGAGAAGCTAATCTGTTTGTGGCAAACTTGCGCCAGGCAAACCTAAATGGGGCTAACCTTGAAGGGGTCGATTTGGGCGGGGCCGATTTGCACGGCGCCGACCTGCGCCGGGCAAATCTGGGTGGCGCTGATTTACGGGGAGCTAAGTATGATGATAGTACAATGTGGCCCGTGAATTTCGATCCTTCAGCAGCAGGGGCAGTTCAAAAGGATTGAAGCAAGTGGACCAGGGCCTTAGGCCTATTTACATGGGGCAAATTTACATAACGTTAAGGATGACGAGACAATAGAACAGCCGGCTAATTTCTCCTGAAATTAGCCGGTGCGGTGCTTCCGGACGTTATGGTACACAACTCATGAAGGAGGAATATCTTGCACGCCAGAGTGACGACCGTTTCAGTGCACCCGGGAAAATTAGACGAAACCGCCAGCATAATCCAGACTTCCGTCGCCCCGGTTATGAAGCAGCAGCAGGGTTTTAAGGGGTGGCTGCTGCTAACCGACTCGAACAAAAACAAAGTGGTCTCCATTACCTTGTGGGAGACCATTTCGGATATGACGGAGGGGGAGTTGAGCGGATACTACCAAGACCAAATCGAACAGCTTATCTACCACGCTGCCGGACCGCATACGGTGGAGCACTTTGAGGTCAGAAATCAATTTTCGGGCGCGGAATGATGCTTCCTCTAGCTGGGTGAGCTATTTTCCTTCGCTCTCTATTTGTCATATCCCTCGGGCCAACCCTTCGACTTTACCGGGTCTTCATTGGCCATACCTTTCCTCCGGCTCAGGACATCCTCACCCTGCCGCCGGCTTGCGTGCTTCACAAGGTCAAAATCCTGGTGGAACTCTGACATGGCCATTACGCGTCCAACTCAAAACCGTACCCATTCGCGGCGGGCCCGCTCCAGGCGCGCCTTATATGCCTCTCGAGAAATCTCAACTGCTCCGAAGCGGGCCAGATGGGGCGTCATAAATTGAGTGTCGAGGAGGGTGAAGCCGCGTTGGCGCAGCCGCTCGACCAGATAAACTAGGGCGATTTTGCTGCTGTCTGTGGTCCGGCTAAACATACTTTCCCCGGCAAACAGCCCTGCCAGGCTGACTCCGTACAGGCCTCCGACCAACTTCCCCTTAATCCAAGTTTCAACGCTGTGGGCAAAGCCCAACTCATGCAGTTCGCCATAAGCGTCGATCATTTCAGAGTTGATCCAAGTTTTTTCCCGGCCGGGGACTCGTTCGGCGCAGGCGGTCATGACCTCGCCGAACGAAGAATCAAAGCGAATTTCAAAACCACCCCGGCGGATACGCCGGGCCAACCGCTGCGGTACATGAAAAGTATCGAGCGGGATGATAGCTCTCGGGTCGGGATCGTACCAATATATGGTCCCATCTTCATCCGCCATTGGGAAAATGCCCTGGTTATAAGCGTTTAGCAGAAGGGCAGAAGTTAAGCGCATTTGTTTAATTGGCCCGATTTGTAATCAAACAGCTATTTTAACGAGGCTGTATTTAGCCAGCCTTTGTTATTCTATCCGACGCGGCAAAAATGAGCAACCAATTGCTTTATGGGGGAAATTCCCAAGAGTGCGGTAGCCTTTTTTTTCTATATGCTTTGCAGCTGTTTTGCTGTATATTTGGATAAAGCGCAATGCCAGTAAATTACACCATAAAATCGGGTGGTGACAAAAATATTGGTCAAAAAATGTTTTTGGTCGCTTCGTGCGCGAGGCAGCCTTTGCATCTCCTCACCAGGGGCGAGATGGGGTTTCTAGTGTAGGTATCGTCGAACTTCATACTGCCACGATATTGGCCGGTTACGAGTGATGTATGCCCAGGGCAGCGGCGAAACCCGTAAAGCCTATCACCTGCTGCGCCAGGCCGAGTTAGCCGGCGATCAAGTTAAACGGCTCCGAGTTGTGCGCCGGATGTATGCGCTGCGTTTTACCGAGCCGCTGGATCCCAACCTGACTCTCCAGAAAATTAGGGGCATGGAGGGGGCACGGGTGCGCCAGGCTTATGCCACGGCCAGCCAGGAGTTCGGCGTCGAATGGAAAGGACGAAAATATGACCGTCAAAATTGGAGCAACGCCGACCCAATTAACGCTGCTCTCTCCACAGCCAATGCCTTGCTCAACGGCCTCTGCCATGCGGCAATCGTCTCCGGTGGCTATTCACCGGCGTTGGGCTTCATTCATACCGGCAAACAACTGTCCTTTGTGTACGACATCGCCGACCTCTACAAAGCCGAAATCACCATTCCGGTGGCTTTCTGGGCCGTGTCTCTTGGCACGAACGACCTCTACAAGCGCGTCCGGTTAGGGTGTCGCGAAGCTTTCAAACACCATCGCCTTCTGCAACGTATCCTGCCCGATATCGATCGCATTCTGGAAATCGACACTGACCTTTTTAGCAGCGGGCCGGATGTCGATGTTGACCCGGCTGCTCCGACACTCTGGTGGGATCCGGAGGAGACGTAATCTTGATTTACGAGTTCCACCTGGACCTCCCATCGAACCTCAGGAGTCGTAAGGCGGAATTGGATTAGGAGATGAACCATGCTGGTGATGTTTCTCGAAAAGATGTCTGTTTCTCTTCGCGGCGAGCTGACGCGATGGCTGATTGAGCCCCAGCCCGGCGTGTTCGTCGGTCATGTCTCGGCGCTGGTTCGTGATCGGCTGTGGGAAAAATGCATCAAGCAACGCGGTGAAGGTGGGATTATCCAAATCTGGTCGACTAACACCGAACAGCGTTTCGATATCCGCAGCTGGGGTAATACTGACCGTGAGATGGTCAACCATGAAGGTATCTGGCTGGTTCGCAAAAAGAAGGGGCAACAGACCTCACCCGCAAAGAGTGAGTAAATGTCGGACGACACTTGTGCCGTCCGACACTTGTTAAGCCAAACCCTTGTGCGCCTATGATATACTTTCGTTTTACAAGGATTTACAATATTGAGACATTGACTCAGGTAAAAATAACCGTACAATGTCACAATACTGGTATCTTGAGCAAGGACACAGAATGACAACAGTAATCTATGCACATATTGATTATACCTCGGCGGGGACACCTTTTATCGCCGGTACCCAAACGAAGGTGGAAGAAATTGTCCTTGATCATCTGGCCTGGCATTGGGATGCAGAAACCATTCACCGCCACCATCCTCAGTTATCCTTGGCTCAGATTCACAGCGCCTTGGCTTATTATTACGATCATCAAACAGAAATGGATACCCAGATAGAGGCGGGGCTGCGCCAGGTGGCCAAAATTAAAAGCAGCTTGGGTGAATCACCGGTACGACTCAAATTAATAGCGCAAGGGTTGTTGCCTTGACTATTCGGCTCTACATGGATCAACACGTCCCTGGTCCAATTACAACCGGGCTCCGTCGCCAAGATATTGATGTGCTAACAGCCTTCGAAGACAATGCGGCAGAGTTTGATGACGAGTCCCTATTAGAACGGGCTACCCATCTGGGCCGAGTCTTATTCAGTCAAGATCGTGACCTTTTGGTCATTACCCATCAGTGGTTAGAAACAGGGCGCGAATTCTCCGGCTTGATTTACGCGCATCAATTGAATATTACCATTGGTCGGGCCGTGCGTGATTTAACGTTATTGGCTCAGGTCTTAGAACCAACCGATATGCACAACCATATTGAATTTCTGCCGCTTTAGGCTCCCCCAGGGGTTGGATCGGGCTCCGGCACGCTCTGAGGCCTATCAAATCAGCTTTTGGTTTGTGGCCAGCGTCACGGTGATCGATGCGTGTTGGAAGCGCGACCGAAGGTGTTCAGTTTTCAATACTACTGCCGCCTTCATAGTCCCGCAACACCTGGGCAATGGCCACCATCGTATCGAATCGTAAATCCGTATCACGAAAGATATCGGTGGTCCACCAACACCGAACAGCGTTTCGATATCCGCAGCTGGGGTAATACTGACCGTGAGATGGTCAACCATGAAGGTATCTGGCTGGTTCGCAAAAAGAAGACCCGTCGCAGCACAATCGGTAAAACTGAATAAAATTCAGCAATCGGGTCAATTTTGTGTTACGATTTTTGTCAACTAAACGAGTCACGTTAGATAATTTGGTCGGATGATATGCTGGACCGGTTGGTATATTCCCCACACGCGTGGGGGTGAACCGTAGGCGTTGACGATAATGATTTGAGGTAGGTCGTATGCCTTACGCGCCTAGGAATGGGATAAATCAAAAAAGTTTATTGAGCATTGTACTTCTATTGTCACTAAACGGTCACAACCATTATCACGCGTAGGCCCTTAAGGCGGATGCGTGGTCGAAGCATTAAGAAATGGCGCGGCCTGCCAGTCGACGACTACCTGCCGGATGACGTCGAGGTGTTGTCGAAGGCCCTGTTCCAGCACATCTATACCCAGTGTCCAAGTGCATCGGGGAGCATGTACTCAGTAGCGGTGTGAGCGGATTGACCTGCATTCGATACGAGAAAATCTTTCAACAGAATTAATTCTGAAAGTGTGTCAAACGTGACCATGTCACTACCGCGGCTGCCAAGCAAGTTGGAGACGGTGCTGTCGGCGATACTTGAAAGGGATTAGCATTGAACGAACCGAACCCGGTGGTGATGCAGGTGTCAGGTAGATGGCACATTGTCGAGCACAGCCGCCGCTCTGAAACGTCGCTGTGCGGCAAAAGAATCACCCAGCGCGGAGCGCACGCGCGGCTGAGCGTGGTGGGGGAGAAGCATACCTGCCCGAAGTGCCTGAACCTGTTTAAGGATTCTAAATAATCACCTGCCAAAAATTTGCCAATTGATGAGACCATGGCTAGAAGTGGGTTCCTATCTTAACCGCCGGCACGCGGACCCTGGCCGACGACCTGTGTAGCCTGCCTAGGTAGCTGCTTGAGTATGTCGTCTGTCAATAGTTTGCGCTAATACCCCTGCCACCAATCCTTGCGGGAACGCGGATCGCCAAAGGTACCCCGATCTCTAATCGCCACCTGTATTTCGGTGCCGAGTGCTGTGCCCAGGACTTGATTATTACGCAGGGCCGGCAGCTGGCCGGTCACGTGCCAGCCATCCGTACTAACCTGGGCTCGGTAAAGGGTCAGCAGGTTGGGATCAACGCAAACATTTTCAATATGTACGGCATAGCCATTGGCTACCGTGTCTTGGCGGGTATAGCCCAGCGTAATGCGCCGCGCGTCCGCATACAAAACCATGGCTTTGTAATCACCAAATATACCTGGCGATCGTTCCGGTATGTAAATCGGTTCGGCGGGCGTCGTGGCCAACGCAGCTAAAGTAACTATTGGATTGGCGATCGGCGGCCCCGGACAGCCATGCTCTCCACAGCCCCAATCCCAGCCATTGACCCGGTAGACGGCCCGGAAATTCGACAACCGATTGGGACTAAACAACCCGGCCAATTGCGGGGCATTCAGGTCGGTGCTGCCGGAATAGTCCACTAATCCTAAAAAAGCGGTAGTGGCGACATAGCCACGCAGCGAGAGGTTGAGGTCGCCATGCAAATAATCAGGATGATCTGCCGGTGGCCCGCTAAATGGAATGCGTTCGAAATTTCTGATCGAGGTGGTCGGACAGGTGGGCGCTGGGAGAGGCCTGAAAAGAACCGGTAAATATACGGATGACAACACGGCCTCAAGAACAAAAGTTGTCGGCGTCACGTAACCGCTTACGTTGCCAAGCGGATCTTGGGCCTGGATAGTCCAGGTGTAGACATCATTGGGCAGCGCCTCAGTCGGCGTGTAAATAGAAGCCGTAATCACGACACGTGCCGTCGTGGTTTGCCCCCAAATGCTGGTGAAGGCCCCGCTTCCGCTAATCAACAGGGTATAGCTGATCACCCCATCCGGGTCGGCAGCGTCTTCCCAATCAAAAGTAGGCTTGGAATTTGTCAGAGTGATCCCACCCGTGGGGCTAATCAATGGATTCGGGGGGAAAATTGGGGGTGTCAAATCGACGCGTAAGTCGTGATTACCGTCCGCGCCGAGGGGCTGAGCATCTTTCTCCAACGGAGTGCCGGCAGCTGCAATTGGTATAAGGATGCTGCTTAGCCCCATGCCCAAAAAAATTGTCGAAAGCAAACATACCAAGCTGCAAGCAACCAGCCTGCGTGCTAAGGATTTATTGATAGTTTAAATTCTCCCTCCTGAAGGATGCTTGAGGGTGTGTCCCAATTGCTAGGAAATTGGGCAAACCAGAGGAAAATCGGGGGGATTCCCTCGCGAAGCATCCAGCTGGGCTGGGCAAGCGCCCCCCTGTGCTTTCCCAAATTTTGGGACGCACCCGATGCTTTAGCCCGGTTAGGTTTTTATGAGCTGTTGGCAACGTTTAGGGAAAGCTCAAATGCGAATGACCTGCCGCAGTGTCGAGGATCACTTCAAATGTTTCAACCTTGTTTTTGTCCAACAGCGTTTCTTTGGGCAATGTTCTTTGCCCGGTATGTTTCTCGGCGAAGGTGTCGGCTTTGACCCACGCTTCAAAATCCCCTTTAGACTCCCAAACAGTCAGAACGACGTAGGGATCGCCTGGATCGCCGGGACGCAGCAGCTGCAGGCGAATAAAGCCGGGCTGCAGTTCAACCTGACGGGGGCGATTGCGCAGACGGGCTTCAAATTGCGCGGCGTATTTTGGATTGACCGGAAAACGATTCAGCACGACGAACATGGCAGATCTTTATCCGCCCGCCAGCTTGACTTTATATCCCAAAGCCCTAAGTTTCTCGGCAATCCTATCCCGCTGATCTCCCTGGATTTCAATAACCTGAATGTTTCCGTCTATTTTTACGGTGCCGCCCGATCCGCAAAAGGCTTTAAGCGTTTTGGCCAAATCGTTCAGATTAGCTTTGGTCAATTTAAATCCGCTTACGACCGTTACCATTTTACCTTTGCGCCCTTTCTTGTCCCGCATAATCCGTAAATCTTGCTGCGACGGTGGCAATGAACTCTTTGGACCGGACGCGGCTGAGTTCTTCTTCCGTTGGTCGCCGGTTTTGGTGGAAAAAACGATCTTATCCCTATTTGTCATATTTCCATCATCCTGTCTTAATAAGCGCCCAAATCCCGCAGGCGGTCGTCGCTAATTCCGAAATGGTGGGCCAGCTCATGCTTAACCGTATGCTGGACCTGGTGAACAACTTCCTCCGGGGTACGGCACACCCGCTCGATCGGCAGGCGATAGATCGTAATTTTATCAGGCAATACCAAGCCGTAGTGGCTCGTTCGTTTGGTTAAGGGGATGCCTTGATACAGACCAAATAGAAGTTGGCCCGGCCTCAGCCCGACCGACCGCCTCTCGGCTTCAGTTGGCCAATCAGCCACGACAACTTCTATGTTTTGTAATTTTTTCTTGAAAAAATCGGGCAGATTGTCAAGGGCTTCGACAACAAGCTGCTCAAATTCTTCTGGGCTGAACTTGGGAGGGCTCATAAGTTCTCTCGATAGACTGAGTTAAGGTCAGGCCGGAGCGGGACACTGTGGATGTGCCTCAATTATGGCCTGCGAGGATATTCTAGCATATACTAAAACAATGTGGCAACTGAAATTGGGGAGATTTAACTAATAATTACAGAACCCAATGTAATTAATATAAAAATTTAATATACTTTAACGCAAAGATTTGTTATTATATAATCACTAAACAGGTTTCCTCCTTTCTCCTCTTCTTTACTCGAAGGCCCGGTGCTGGTCACACCGGGCCAATTCTTTTGTGTCCCTAAAGCCGATTACCACGGTCGCCCAATACCTTAACCTCTCCCGCCTGGCTGGTAGACGCTGCTTCCCGTATGATAATCAATCCAACCAAACCAAAACGAATACGTAATCGGAACTTGGGCTAACTGAGTCCCTTTCAATTCGCCGGCAGTGGCCGATCCGGTCAATATATCCCACTCACTTTGGGTTTCTGTATCAATGACCCGGCGGCCGGCCCGACCCGCTTCAAACGTCAATTCTGTTCCGTCTGCCAAGCGCCGGTCAAAAACGGTCCCGGAAAGCGTATCGGTGTCAAAAAAGACGGCTACTGGGACGGTTCCAATCTTGTCATTGATAACGGGTTCTTTGTGTAAGAGGGAGAAGGGGTAAGCTCTGGCTTCCCCGGCAAGCCGCACCCCGATCACGTATTCCTTGGGATGGATGTCGCTCTCTCGGGGCGGTCCACCGCCAAACGGTCCTCGACCAATAACGCCTTCCGAAGCACTGGCATAATAACTTTCGTAAGGATCACGGCCATACAGGTCGGGGCTCACTACCAAAGTGTCAGGATGAAGTTCCTGCCAGCTTTGCCAGTCGGTGTGGAGTGCGGGAATAAAGGTAAGCTGGGTGCCCTGGTATTGCCCGCCAATGGCCTGCCCGAGAATATGACTCCACAGACTCTCGGTCTCACGGTCGTACATGATGAGTCCATTACGATACAACATCCCGGATACGCCAAAAGTCAATGTCTGATCTGCCGTAATTTGCCGGTCATACACGATGCCGGTGTAGCAGAGGGGTCACCATGTGGCGGCAACAAGTTTGCCGCCGACCACATCATTAACAATCTCGTGCCGGCTCATAAAAGGGATAGGATAGGCCCGGCTCTCA
>JBFGLD010000097.1:0-10318 GCA_041576335.1 Anaerolineae bacterium
CATTTGCTGCATCGTACCTGCGCTATGATTAAAATGAGCGTAAATGAGGCGAGGCACGTCTCTGTCCACGTGGACAGCCGGGTTGATCCCGACGATGTTATGGTTGCTGCCAGTTTATTAACCGGGATTCCGGTGACCAAGATGGGAGCCAACGAGCGAGACCGGTATGTAAATATGGTCGAGCATCTGCACCAGCGCATAATTGGGCAGGATGAGGCGATTGTGGCACTCAGCCGGGCGGTCAAGATGGCTCGGGTCGGCCTAAAAGAGCCAAACCGGCCCATTGGCTCATTCTTGTTTATGGGGCCAACCGGAGTCGGCAAGACCGAACTGGCCAAAGCTCTGGCCGAATTTATGTTCGGTACCGAGGAGTCGCTCATTACCCTTGACATGAGTGAGTTTATGGAAGACGCCTCGGTCAACCGGCTTATCGGTTCACCTCCGGGCTATGTTGGACATGAAGCCGGCGGCCAGCTAACTGACGCGGTCAAGAATCAACCTTATAGCGTGGTTCTGTTTGACGAAGTGGAAAAAGCCAGTGTAAAGGTGTTCGATGTTTTGCTGCAGGTTTTGGATGCAGGTCGTCTCACCAGTGGTCAGGGCGATACGGTCAGTTTTAGTGAGTGCGTCATCATTATGACAAGCAATATTGGAGGCCGGTATCTATCCGATCCCAAAATGAGCGAGACTGCCGCCCGTGAAGCCGCCGAAGCTGTGTTAAAGGAGCATTTTCGCCCTGAGTTTCTCAATCGCCTGGACGACATTATCTATTTCCATCTGCTGAGTGATGAAAATCTACGTGATATTTTGGATCTAATGCTGCGCAAAGAAGAACAACTCGTAGCGAGTCGCAACCTTCACTTAGAGCTAACGGACGCAGCCAGAACCTGGCTTTTGGCCCAAAATGAGCATCCCGAGTGGGGCGCGCGCCCGTTGCGCCGGTTGATTCAACGATACATTCGGGAGCCATTGGCCGACTATTTATTACATACGGATCCGCCTGCCGGAACGGCTGTAAAAGTGCGTGTAAAAAATGGAGCGTTGGCCTTTGAGACACAGTAGTATGAAACCCATTACGAAAGTACATTAAACTATGGAACCACTATACATTGACAGCGAATCGATCGCTTATATTCGAAGTGAAGCCGAGTTCAGCCAGGCACGAATGAAGGCTTTTTTGGAGATCATTATGGGCCTGATAAGAGGCCATGATATGCAGATGCTGTCTTTTGACGAAGTCGTCGAAAAGCTGCGGTTAAAAGAATCAATTTATCTAGGCTTACAAGATATTCCGCTGGATCATATTGCCGGTAGTACCGGTCGCTACGAGGATTTTACCCGCCATTTTTTACCCCGCTCCTTCAACAAGCGAGATAAAGAGCGCTGGCGCAAAATTTATACGTTAGCCGTAACCGGAAAGGGATTTCCGCCCATCGACGTGTATAAGATTGACCAGGTCTATTTTGTCAAGGACGGCAATCACCGGGTTTCGGTAGCCAGAGACCTGGGCTGGGACACCGTCCAAGCCCACGTAACGGAGCTACCGAGTTCCATTTCCCTGGAGCCCGATGTCGAACCGCACGAAATGATGATCAAAAGTGAGTGTGCTTATTTTTTGGAGCAAACACAGCTGGATCAAACGCGCCCCGACTCTAAACATCGGATTGATTTTTCAGTGTTAGGGGGATATACGAGCTTACTAGAACATATTAAATTGTGCCGTTATCTGCTGGAGAAAGAGAACTCGAAAATTTCAGAAATCCCTGCGCAGATCACGTTAGCCGAAGCCGCGGCACAGTGGTACGACAACATCTACCTGCCCATCGTTGAGACAGTGCGTGCGGCAGATATTATCAAACACTTTCCCAGCCGGATGGAAAGCGACCTCTATATGTGGCTTATTCAAAACCAAAATGCGCTGTGTGAACATCACAGTCTAAATCAGTTCGATCTACCCTATCGTGTCATAGAATTCTTACAAACTATCCATCAAAAAAGTGAGACGAAAGCGAAATAAGGGATTTTATGAAGTCAGTCAACGCCTTGATGGTTTGGATAGTAGCCATCCTTATTATCGTCTTGGCCACGGTTTTTTATCAGCCGGCGGCGGCCAAAACCGGATCGCTCCTCATCTGGATGAAAAATAGAATTTACGTCATGGATATCGACACGCTCATTCTCCAGCGCGTTGGCGTGGCCGGGCCAGACGAGGTGATTGCGCCCAGTCCGGGCTGTTTTGGCCAAATTGACTTGCCTTGTTGGGTTACCGCCGGTCAGCGTTTATATCAGATTAATCCTGATATAAACGACGATGAACCTGAAAATCTTTTGCCGCTCGGCGACGGTTTTGAATGGACCGATTCGACCATTAGCTGGTCGCCGGACGGACAACATCTGGCCTACACGCTCCTTGAACCGGCCGGTAAGCAGTTCGAACTGCGCGTTTATAATGCTGCCACCGGTCAAATAGAATTAACGCAGTCCAACATTGACCCAACCATTGCCGTGGCCTGGACTCAGGCATGCCGGCAGGGGCTAACGGTATCAAATTGTAAATTAGCTTATAAAAGGCAGGGGGAAGCGCCGCTTCAACTGGTTGCCTTGACCCCGGCAACGAAAGAGCAAAAGCTATGGGACATTCCCTTGGAGCAAATCTTCGAGCTGCGCTGGACTTCAGACGATCAACTGCTGTTCAGTCAGCCGAAACGCCATTTTCACAGGGCAGCGGACTTCGAACCCGTCTACCCGATCCCGCCGGGGGGACAATTAGCCAACTTATCGCCCTATGGTAATTACACAATTTATTACCAACCTTTTACGCTGCAAGATTGCAAGGCAACAACCCAACAGGCGTGCTTATATTTAGGGGTATGGCTCGGCGAGCGTGGCAGCGAAGAAAAGAACCCCAAACTGATTTATAATGTGAATTTAGGGGAGTCGCAGACCGGCGGGCTTAATTTTATTCCTTCCTGGTCTTCCGGAGAGAATGCGGCCGTTTTTTTTCAAGATGGGAAGCTAATTAATTACGATCTCCAAGAGCAAGAAGCTACGGTTTGGTACAAATCAGTCCGAGGTAAACTGCGGTCGGTACCGGTATTTTCTCCCAGTGGCGAAGCGGTCGCCTTTGTAGACAACCAAGGGCAGGGTTTTTCAGAGTACCGCTTGGTTGTTGTTAACCCAAAACTTCAACCCATCGAACATATCATCGAAACTGATAGCGGTTTTCGCATACTGGCCTGGTTACCGTGATAAATATAAAATTTAACCGGCTCGAACTCTACAATCATTACTGTTTGTTATACTGCTGCAGCGCCTTTTTCTCGTCCCACGTTCGATCTAATTCCTCGGCGATAGCCGCAGCCACCTCAATCGCACTCCCTTCACGCTCTTGTTCTTTGCCCCATTTAAACATCGAAGTATAGGCAGCAGCCGTATCCTGCCCGGCCTTTGCCGTTGCTCTTTCGACAGCTTCCTGAAAACGAGCAGGTAGATTTTCTCGCACGGTTCCGTTCACATCGGTAGCTTTTACACCTAACGGAATGTGCTCCCAATAAAGTATTTGATATCTAGCCATCGTTTAAAAAACCTCCATCAACAATTTATAGTTCGTCAACCTGTTGCTGGGCGTTGGCTAATACGACTTCATCTTGTAGGGCAAGACAATTATCATTACTATATTTCGTGATTAGGCTCGCCTATTTCAACGCGATTTTTGCTCGTTATATAATTACCTGTGCGGGACGTACAGGGTCCGAGCTTTTATTTAGGTTGGATGCTTATAACCATTTTAGTGTACACGCCCGAAACCGAAATTGCAACTTTCCAAAAAGAGTCAACCGGTAGAGTGAGTTATGATCAAAATTGCTGCGTTTCCGAAATGTTATTTGGATGATATCTCTCGCCACCAGACCATGACCGTTTTTGCATGGATAAACATGGCGCGGCAGCTGAATGTCGAAGGGCTGGAGATGTACGAAGGCTTTTTCACCAGCCTGGATGAAGCCTATATTGACCGGGTTGGCGAGGCTATGATTTTGAACCGTTAATCCGGGACATTATGCAGCGCGCCAAGAAATCTGCACGTTTCCGGAAATAGTTATCGGAGATCGCTCGACTCTAATCGCCGCTTATTAACCGGCGGCGGCTAACGATCGACCGCCGCCGTTTTTTCGCCTCGCAGGCCGGCAACACGCCTGGGGGCGTCTTCATTTTATGGAGCCGTCACGCAACTGTCACGTAAAACTAACAACGAGCGTAAGTAATTGTGGTATAGTTGATGTTAGTTAAAATTGGGCCGACTGTTAATATTGCAGTCACGCCCAGGTGAATTCGGGCATCCTCCGGAGACTATTCATTGAAAGACGAAGCCAAATCCAAAGCCCAGCTTATCGACGAACTAGATAGCTTACGTAAACGATTTGCCCGTCTGGAAACATGTGAACCGAACCAGCCGCGTAATGACGACAGATTCAAAGCCATCTTCGACAACTTCTTAGACGTGGTTATCATTATCGACGGTTATAGCGGAGAAATTCTCAACGTCAACCTAGCTGCTCACCATATTTTAGGACATACTCGTGAGACGCTTATTGGAAAGCATTTCTCCATACTTTTTCCGCCCGAATCGAAGATAGCTGCGCTAGAGACGCTCCGCATCCATGGCGCTGTTTTAGTCTCTCAACCATTTCTTCGAGCGGACGGTATAGTCTGTCTTATGGATTTGACCGCAACGCTCATACCGTGGGGTCAAAGCAAGGCCATTGTGGCGACGCTGCGTGATGCGACGGAACGAGAAGCAGCAGAAGCGGCCCTGCGCGTAAGCGAAGAACGATTTCGTCAGGTCATTTCGTCTATTAGCGATCATATCTATATGGTTGAAGCCGGCAAGAACGGTAAGAGCATAATTCGCTATCTGTCTCCCAATTTCACAAAATTAACCGGTTATTCCAGAGATAGATTCAAAGATGACGATACCTTCTGGCCGTCAGCCGTGGTTCATCCCGGTGATAAAGATGTTGTGGCCGCCCATAGTGAAAAACTATTGCAGGGACAAGACAGCGAGACAGAATATCGCTTGGTTCGAGCCGACGACCGGGTCATTTGGGTCCGCGATAACGCTCGCGTAGAGATCCAAGGCGCCTCCAAAGTTATCTATGGTATCGTCAGCAACGTTACCGAGCACAAGTACCTGGAGGATCAGCTTCGCCAGGCCTTAAAGATGGAAGCCATTGGGCGCTTAGCCGGCGGAATAGCTCACGACTTCAATAATTTACTCGTTGTTATCACAGGTTACAGCGAGTTGCTGCTGCAGCGTTACGTTAATAGCGATGATCCTATATATCGCCACATTGAAGAAATTAAGCGGGCCGGAAATCGGGCCACAACTTTAACCGGCCAGCTGCTTGCTTTTAGCCGCAGGCAGGTTTTTCAACCGAAAGTATTAGACCTCAACGTCATTGTTATTGATATGGAAAAAATGCTGCGGCGACTTATTGGTGAGGATATTGAGTTAATCACGATGCTTGATCCAGCTTTACGAGTGGTGAAAACCGACCGGGGTCAAGTTGAGCAAGTCATTATGAATTTAGCAGTTAATGCCCGAGATGCGATGCCTCAGGGCGGCAAATTAACAATTAAGACCAACAATGTGCTTTTGAATAAGGCCCACACGCGCCAGCAACTCGATATCGAACCCGGCCCTTATGTTATGTTGACAATAAGTGACACAGGGGTCGGTATGGATGAGTACACGAAAGCTCATATTTTTGAACCGTTCTTTACGACTAAGGCACCCGGCCACGGGACCGGGTTGGGACTGGCCACGATTCACGGTATCGTAAAACAAAGTGGTGGTCATATTTGGGTTTACAGCGAACTGGGCCACGGTACGGTGTTCAAAGTCTACTTACCCCAGGTGGCCGAGAAAATTTCGGTTGATCATGAACAGCCGCGAGACAGATCTTGGCAAGGCACTGAGACCATTTTACTGGTTGAGGATGAAGCTACGGTACGCACATTAACCTATCGGGTTTTGCGCAGCTATGGTTATACCGTACTGGAAGCGAGTCATGGGGCTGAAGCACTGCACGTTTTCCACCAACATTCCGGTACGATTCAATTGTTATTGACGGATTTGATTATGCCCGGCGGGATGAATGGACTTCAGTTGGCAGAAAAGATTGTTTCGCTCAGCCCGGATATCAAGACATTATACATTTCGGGCTATACGGATGATGCGATTATTCAGCAGGCTGCCCTAGATCCTGAAACAACCCTGTTGCAAAAGCCGTTTAGTCCAGAGGTACTGGCGCGGAGAATACGCGAGATTCTAGATTAAGAGCAATCGAATCCGATCGGACCGGTCCAAATCACGATACATGCGACTTGTCCTTAAAACTGACTAATTTTGACCACCGATCCAGCATGAAGGAAGAATCTAAGGGTAACGCACAAATTATCAATGAAGTAAGGGATTTACGCCGCCGACAGGCCAAGAGAGAGCTTGAAGACAGTCCGGTTAACGGCCCGCAGTCCCCCCCCAAAACGTCTGAACCACAGGCGGAAGAGCGATTAGCCAGGTTGACTCGGACAAATATGCAGCTGCTTGCGGAAATCGCCGAGCTTAACGAGACCGTGAATAGCATGCGGGCAAGTGAAACCAGAACTCGGGCCTTGATCTCCGCCTTACCGGACTCAGTCTACCGCCTCAGTCGAGATGGCACTTTCCTCGAAAACTTATCGCAACAGAGTATCATCGCCTCGTTACCCCCCGCTGAACTTCCAGGCAAAAATGTAAAAACGGTATTGCCGGCGGAGGTCGCACAATCATTTATGGACTATGTCGAACAAGCGCTACAGACTTCGCAGTTGCAGCTTTTTGAATATCGTCTCTCTACCTCTGACGGTGTGCGCGACTACGAAGCGCGGATTGTTACCAGCGGACCCGCTGAAGTTTTGGTTATCGTCCTTGACATTACCAAACAAAATCAAACTGCGGAGACGCTGCGCAAGTTAACGCGGGCTGTCGAGCAGAGCGCCAGCATGGTGGTTATTACCGATCCCA
Source organism: Anaerolineae bacterium (assembly GCA_041576335.1). Classification (GTDB taxonomy): domain Bacteria; phylum Chloroflexota; class Anaerolineae; order 4572-78; family J111; genus JANQQF01. The sequence goes on from JBFGLD010000097.1 coordinate 7,064, forward strand.
ACGGGTATATCGAATATGTCAACCCCAAGTTCACCGAAACCACAGGCTACCCGGCCAAAGAAGCCATCGGTCAACACACGCGTATATTAAGATCGGGCGAAAAACCTCAAGACGAATACAAACAGCTGTGGAAAACCATTACGACCGGCGGAGAATGGCGGGGAGAATTTCACAACAAAAAAAAGAACGGCGAACTTTACTGGGAGTCTGCTTCGATTTCGCCTATTAAGAACCCTAACGGGGTTATTACCCATTTCCTGGCCGTAAAAGAAGACATTACCGCCCGCAAAGAGGCGGAAGCCGCCTTAATTCAAACGGCTAAGGAGTTAGCCCGCTCAAACACCGATCTTGAACAATTTGCCTACATCGCCTCTCATGACCTCCAGGAACCGTTGCGAATGGTATCGAGCTATGTACAGTTGTTGGCCCAACGCTACCGGGGCAAACTTGACAGCGATGCTGACGAGTTTATCAATTTTGCGGTTGATGGGGCCAACCGTATGCAAAAATTAATCAAAGATCTGCTGGCCTTCTCGCGGATCGGGCGACGAGGCAAGCCCTTCGAGCCGGTCGAGTGTGAAACCCTCCTAATCCAGGTACTCACAAACCTTCAGCTTGTGGCCGACGAAAATGGTGTGGCGATTAGCCACGACCCGCTGCCAACCATCATGGCTGATAATTCTCAAGTATTCCAACTCTTGCAGAACCTGATCAGCAATGCGATCAAGTTTCATGGCCAAGAACAGCCGAATGTGCACATTTCGGCTAAGGAAAATCAGGAACAGTGGGTGTTTTCGGTACGAGACAACGGCATTGGGATCGAACCCCGTCAACTTGAGCGCATCTTTATGATCTTTCAACGTTTACACACCGCGCAAGAGTATCCTGGCACCGGCATTGGTCTGGCAGTTTGCCAAAGAATCGTGGAACGCCACGACGGTCAAATTTGGGTAGAGTCCCAACCCGGTCAAGGGTCGACATTCTACTTCACTATCCCTAGAATTCAAAACCGACGATAGGTAGGCCGATGACACTTATGGTTAGAGCAACCATCGTTAAGAAAAAGGGTGGTTGAGGATGGCAAAACAACATTATGATATTCTGCTTGTGGAAGACAACCCGGCTGATATTCGAATAACGCAAGAGGCATTCAAGGAAGCAGGCGTTGGTAACAACCTGCGTATCGTTAAAGACGGCGTGGAGGCTTTGGTCTACTTAAGGCAGGAGGCACCACATCACAATGCGCCACGGCCGGATCTAATTTTGCTTGATCTCAATATGCCCCGCCTGGATGGACGGGAGGTTTTGGCTGAGATAAAAAATGATGGCGCTCTAAGAAAAATTCCCGTCATTATATTGACTACGTCAGAAGCTGACGAGGATATTCTTAACAGTTACAATCTTCACGCCAATTGTTATATTCCTAAGCCGATTGATCTGGATGAATTCATAGAGGTCATAAGATCGATCGAGGATTTTTGGTTAACGCTGGTTATTTTACCACCAGAATGAGAAGATGGCGATGAACGGAAAGTCTGTTAGAGTCTTGTTGGTCGAAGATAACCCCGGAGACGTTCGTTTACTTCGGGCGGCCTTAGCCGGCACCAATACGGTTCAATTGGAGCTAACAGAGACGAAGGACCTCAATGACGCTTTTCGACAAATTGATGCGGAAAACTTTGACGTAATTTTGTTAGATCTTTCGCTGCCTGACGCCTGGGGTTTCGATACCATCATGCGCATGCACAAGTATGCCCCAAAAGTACCCATCGTCATTCTAACCGGCACTGACGACGAAACATTAGCCGTCAAAACAGTCCAAATGGGTGCCCAAGATTACCTGGTCAAGGGTCAAACGGACGGCAACCTGCTCATACGCACCATCCGGCACGCCATCGAACGCCACCGGCTGCGTCAAGATTTAGAGCAGCAAATGAACGCCTATCTGCACAGTGAGGCCCGCTTTCACAACATGATTGAACATAATGCCGACGGCATTACTATCGTCGATCAGGATGGAATTGTGCGGTTCGTTAATCCGGCGACAGAACTTTTGTTTGCTTGTTCGACCGACGAGCTGCTTGATAAACCTTTTAGCTTTCCCCTGATCACCGGCCAAGTAACCGAAGTTAAAATTTCTCGGAAAAATGCTCCCGAAGATGTTGTTTTCGCCGAAGTGCGCATCGTCGAGACGACGTGGGACAATAAGCCGGCCTACCTGGCCTCATTACGTGACATTACTGAGCGCAAGCTCGCCGAGACGGAACTCAGCAATTATCGGGACCATCTCGAAACGCTTGTCCAAGAGAGAACGACACGGCTTGAGCAAGCTCTGATTGATATCGTCACAGCTCATGACAAGATTGACGCCATCCTAAAATCGGTGGCCGATGGCTTGATTGTAACCGACCTCAAATATCGCGTGATTTTGGCCAATCCGGCAGCTATTGCCCTGTTCGAGGTGGACCTGCCCGACGACCTGATCGGCAAGCAAATCGGCATCGACAACAAGCACACCTGGCTGCGCGAACTCGTCCAGAGCAGTCTCCGACACCAAGTCAGCGACTGTGAAGTTGACGTTAAGCTTAAAGACCTGCACAGCGGCCGGCCTAAAATCATTCAGGCCCGAACAGCTTTGGTCGATGACCATCGTGGTGAGCTGATCGGTACCGTTACGATCATCCGCGATGTAACTCGGCTACGCGAAGTAGACTACTTGAAATCTGAATTCTTAAAGATGGCCGCCCACGAACTACGAACGCCATTGACCTCGATTCTGGGGTTTAGCGAGATACTATCGGATCGCCCCCTTGATAATACGCGCCAGCAGCGCTACATAAAAATGATCAATGAGCAAGCTGTCCACTTGTCGGAAATTGTGAGCAATCTTATCGATATTTCACGCCTGGAAGCAGGCGGCGGCATGGAGCTTAATCGGCAAACGTTTAACCTGGAACACCTCTTGAACCAAGTGGCACACTCTATTTCCGACAGCAAAAACAAGCACATCATTCAGCTTGAAGACTTAACCGATCTTCCGCCCGTGTTAGGAGACACGGCCCGGATGAAACAGCTTTTTAAAAACCTCATATCGAATGCTATCAAGTATTCGCCAAATGGCGGTATAATCACAATTCGGAGCCAGATTACACCGGGGTTCGTACAAGTTAGCATTCAGGACCAAGGTATCGGTATCAAACCGGAGCAACAATCTCGGATATTTGAGCAGTTTTACCGCGCCGACACCTCTAATAC